>CAYSKX010000028.1:0-7424 GCA_964431845.1 uncultured Nautiliales bacterium
TAGGCATATTCCAATCCGTAATAATCGCATCGATATTGTCTTTTTCATTTTGGTAAATTTCCCATGCCTCCACTCCGTCAGCAGCTTGAACAGTTTCATTAAATCCAAGTCTTGCTAGAGTATTTACTATAATTCTTCTCATTGTTGAAGAATCATCAACTACTAACATTTTTCCCATTAATACTCCTTTAAAATTTTTTCTAAATTTAATTTTCCTTCATAAAATGCTTTACCTATTATAACACCATAAATTTTGCTTTGTTTAACTTTTCTTATATCTTCTTCGCTTGCAACACCACCACTTGCAATAACAGGCTTTTTACTTGCTTTTTGAATTTCAAGTATGAAATCTATATTAAGTCCTAGAAGAGTTCCATCTCTTCCAATATCTGTTGCAATTATACAATCAATTTTGGAATTTTCATATATTTTTGCCAACTTTTTAGCTTTAATTGCTTCAGTTTTATCCCAACCGTCTATTGCAACATAGCCGTTTTTTGCATCAATACCGACGGCTATTTTGTAATTATCGGCAAGTTTGCAAACTAATTGAGGGTTTTTTGCAGCCACACTTCCAAGAATTACTCTATCAATACCCAAATCAAGATAGCGTTTTATCGTTTCTTCATCTCTTATACCACCTCCAAGCTGGATTTTTAGATTCGTATTATCTCTAATTTTTTTGATTTGTTCAATATTTTTAGGTTCTCCCGCAAAAGCACCGTTAAGATCAACTATATGTAACCACTTAGCACCCATTTCTTCAAATCGTTTCGCAAGCTCCCACGGTTCGTTGCTATAAACCTTAGCCGTATCCATTAAACCTTTCGTAAGCCTAACGGCTTTACCGTCTTTTAAATCAATAGCCGGAAATATTGTCACTTTTACTCCTTGTATAATAAATTATAATACCATACCAAAAAAACTTCTTACAATTTTCACACTTTCACCACTTTCACCAAAACTTACAAATAGTGAAAATGGTGAAAATGTCAGATTTGTTTTGTTTTTTGGTATTATCATCTATTTTTTAAGATAACCATTTGCATTTTTTCTCCTTTGATATTCAATTTAATTATAACATATTCTCACGATTTCAAGTTTTCATTATTTTCATCCTTTCCCTAAAGTCTTACAAAATTTTCTAAAATTTTAAGCCCTTCGTTGTGTGATTTTTCAGGATGCGGTTGAAATCCAAATACGTTATCTTTATTTACGGCGCTTACGAATTCGTATCCGTATAAAGTTTTACCTATAACATAATCATCCTCACAAACCACATGAAAAGAATGCACAAAATAAAGATAAGGATCGGTTATACCATCAAATAAACCGCTTTGTTTTTTTATAAACATTTTATTCCAGCCCATATGAGGAATTTTATGCTCTTTTGTTTTCGTTTTATCAAACCTCACAACCTTACCTTCTATTATTCCAAGCCCTTTATGACTTCCGAATTCTTCACTGCTTTGAAATAAAAGTTGCATCCCAAGACACACTCCAAACACATACTTACCGCTTTTTACAAATTCTTTCATAGCTTCATCTAAATTCGTTTCTTTTAAATGATTCATCGCATCACCAAATGCCCCGACTCCCGGAAATACCAATTTATCATAATCTTTTAATTTATCAGCTTCACGAACAATCTCGGCATTTGCGCCTATTTTGTTAAAAGCATTAATAACACTCGCTAGATTTCCCATATTATAATCAACTATCCCGATTTTCATTCTTTACACTCCATTCGCAAATAATAGGATTTAGGATTGAGGGTTTAGGTCGCTTCGCTTGTAGGTTTGAGGTTTTAGGATTTAGATGTTTTTTATATTTCTAAATCCTTAATCCTAAAACCTAAATCCTAAATCCTCCATTCTCAATTCTCTCTGCACCCCAAAAAATCTGACGATTTTTCGGAGACCCCGCTTTCTCAATTCTCCATTCTCCATTCTCAATTCATTTAATATCTTTTCCTACACTTTTCATATAATAAGCAAGTCCTATCAATAAAAACGTTACCGATGCCAATAATGTCGAAGCATATATAAGTTTCTTAGGTGATATCATAGCAAACTTAAATACAAGCATTAAACTCTCTATCGCTAAAGCTATTACGATACTTCCAAGGAATTTTATCATTGTTTTATGTATTGCGAAAGGATGTTCTTCTTTTTCACCAATTACTTCCTCAAAAAGTAGTGTTTTTACCAGATCAAATAGTGCTAATGATAATGTGATTAAAATGGTGGATTCAAACATTTTTTTTATATCTATACTATTTGAAGTATAAGTAAAAAACATTTTTATCCCGTCTATAAACAAAAGAACGCATATCGCAAAAAGAGCAGCAGCAAAAATTGCATATACGATTCTATTAAAATCATGAACTAAAGCATCGCCTTTTCCATGATGGACAAATTTCAAAATCTCTTCTATCGGCAAATCAATTACCGCTACATACAACAATACGCCTTTATCGCTAAAAATAGGCATAGCGGCACTTACTACCATTTCTCCTCCGATTAAACTCGGATAAGGGTCCGTTAAAATACATTTTTTTTCTTTTACGGCTTTATAAAAATACGTTCTATTTGCCTGATTAAACTCAACTGCGAAATTTTTATATTTTTCTTTAACTGTAATCATTTTGCTTATTTGCTTGCCTCCGGCATCCAAAATATAAGCAACGTTTGCACCCGATAATTCATGAACAATTTTTTCAAGTCCTTCATATACTGCATCTATACTAATATTCGGAAGTCTATTCGGTAAGTTTCTTTGAAGCATATAACAAAAATACGCCCTTGCGTCTTTTCTGATTTTTTGAAATTCCTGAATTTCTCTAATTAGCATGTTTTCTCCTATTATAGGTTTGAGGGTTTAGGTCGCTTCGCTTGTAGGTTTGAGGTTTTAGGATTTAGATGTTTTTTATATTTCTAAATCCTTAATCCTAAAGCCTAAATCCTCCATTTTTACCACTTTCACATTTTCACTATTCCCAACAACTCCTCCACACAAAGTCCCATTGCCGTCGATTCGTAACCTCTGACATTTTTTATATATTTTTTACAAAAGCCCTCAACCATACAAGCTCCGGCTTTTCCTTGCCATTCGTTCGAATCCAAATAACTCTCCAAATCATTCATATCAAAATCTAAAAACTCATAAACACTTTCATCAAGCCTTGAAAATATTCTATTATTATATCTAATCCACATAGCTGTTATAATTTTTATTCTTTTACCGCTTTGTTTTAAAAGTATTTTTTTAGCTTCTTCGCGAGATTTAGCTTTTCTAAGTATAACCTTTCCGTCCGTAATAACGGTATCGGCAGCTATAATATCTTCGTTTTCGAAACATTCAAGACATTTTTTAAATTTTCCATAACTTGCTAAAGTAACGAATTCATACGGATCATCGGTTTTTATACTTTCCTCGTTAAAATCACAATTTTTTTGAATAAAATCAACATTAAATCGCTTTAATAATTTTGCACGTGTCGGCGAAGAACTACAAAGTATCAAATCAACCTCCTATCTTTTTTCAAATCTATACCCTATGCCTACTATCGAAACTATATAATTTTTCGGTAATTTACTTTTTAGCTCGCTAATTAATTGTCTTAAAGGATACTCTTTTTTTTCTTCTTTCCATACATATTTTATAATTTCCTCTTTTGGGACGGTTTTATTTATATTTTTAAGTAAAATCGCAAGAAGTTTTTTTTCTTTTTTTCTTAAATTGGTATAAACTCCATCAATATATAAATCCAACGTATCTAAATAAAACTCCATATTATCTATTGTAATTTTATTTTGAATGTTTTTTTTAGCTTCTTCACAATTTTTTATTTTCAACAAGCGATTAATTTTTAACATCAATTCTTCAATTTCAAAAGGTTTTACAAAATAATCATCACACCCGTCATAATTTTCTCCGTATGCTTTTTTCATATCTTCAATATTTTTAGATGATGACATTGCCACAATGACGGCATTAGCATTTTTATGACGTATTAATTTAATCAATTTTATATTATTAGAAGAATTTATATTTAATAAATAAACATCATATAAATGCAACAAAATATAATTAAAAGCATCCTCAATATTCACAACATAAGTAACATCATAATTACACTTTTCAAGATAAGTTTTAATTTTTTCTCCGAAATTCCTATCATTTTCTATAAGTAAAATTTTCATTAATTTTCCTATGATTTAGTTAAGTAGATTTTCATTTTACATTTTCCTCTTTTTATTGTTTCATACTTACAAGCCGACGCTCCATAGCTATTAGCTGGGTAGGTTCACCCTTTTTCACCCTTAGTCAATTCTTCCTTAACTTTTTTTATCATTTCATCAATCATAGAAGCGTCTTTCCCTCCGCCTTGTGCGAAATCCGCCTTTCCTCCTCCTTTTCCTCCGACTATAGGAGCGTAATTTTTAATCAAATCTCCGGCTTTAACGCTATCAACGGTAGATACCGCTACAAGCGTTACTTTGCCTTTGTTTTCTCCGGCGAGAAACACTACAAGCTTATCAGATTTTGCTTTTAAATCCGTTGCTATTTCTCTTAAATTCGCATTATCGATTCTTTCGATGACATAATTAATTCCGTCTTTTTCTATCGGTTTTATCTCTTTAACGGTTGCTTTTTCAAGATTTTTTATTTCGTTTTTAAGTTTTTTAATTTCCTCTTTTTGTTTGTCTATAAATTTATCCAAATCTTTTGCTTTATGCTTAGCTTTTAATTCTTCCACCGAATCCCTATAAGCTTTTGCGTATTTAAACGCCCCGAATCCCGCGACGGCTTCGATTCTTCTCACTCCCGCACTTACGCCGCTTTCTTTTGTAATATAAAAACTATTAATTTCGGCGGTATTGCTTACATGCGTTCCTCCGCAAAGTTCTACACTAAAATCACCGAATTTAACAACACGCACGATATCGCCGTATTTTTCACCGAATAGCGCCATTGCTCCCGTTTTTTTCGCTTCTTCCATACTCATTTGCTTAATTTCCGCCGGTATAGATTTGGCAATAATTTTATTTACTAATTCTTCTATTTTATCAACCTCTTCTTTAGATAAGGCTTTTGGATGAGTAAAATCGAATCTAAGTCTGTTGTTCTCTACAAGCGAACCGGCTTGAGTTACATGTTTTCCCAAAATTTTTCTAAGTGCAGCATGAAGTAAATGCGTCGCACTGTGGTTTTTGGTTATTTCGCTTCTGCTTTCATCCACAACCGCTTCCACTTCATCTCCCACTTTAAGCTTCGCCTCCGTTACTTTAGATAAATTCCTCTCATCAAACTTTTTCGTATCCACTACCTTTGCCAAAATTTTCCATTTTCCATTTTCCATTTCGGCTGATTGGGTAGGTTCTCCATTCTCAATTCTCAATTCTCCATTCTCAATTCTCAATTCTCCCTTATCTCCCGTCTGTCCTCCGCTTTCGGCGTAAAAAGGCGTTTTTTCAAGCATTACCCAACCGTTACCGTTAAGAGAATTTACTAAGTTCATATTTTCATCAAAAAGCGCTTTTATTTTCGTTTTATATATTGTATGCTCATAACCTACGAATTCATTCGATTTTATCGTTTCAAGATCTTTTAGGTTTATTTTAATATCCCCGCTTCCTTTCCAATTTGCGCGAGCTCTTTGTTTTTGCTCTTGCATTAAATCGTTAAACACTTTCATATCTACTTTTTTATTCACCTCTCTTAGCATATCTTCCGTTAAATCGAGAGGAAATCCGTATGTGTCGTATAATTTAAACGCAACTTCTCCGCTAAACATATCGCCCGTTGTTTTATCAAGCTCTTCTTTGAATAATTCCATTCCTTTATCTATCGTTTCGAAAAATCTCTCTTCTTCAAGCTTAACGGTATCTTTAATCGCTTGTTTTTTTTCTATTAAATACGGATACTGCTCTCCTAACTGAGCCGCTAAAGTGTCTATTATTTTATACATAAAAGGTTCTCTTTGACCGAGCAAATAACCATGTCTTACTCCGCGTCTTAAGATTCTTCTTAATACATATCCTCTACCCTCTCTGCCAAATTGCACGCCTTGAGCCGTAAGAAACGCTACGGCTCTGATGTGATCGGCTATTACTCTATGTGATGCACCTCTTTTGTCCGTATGATACTCTTTTGCCGTAATTTCGACAATCTTTTCAAGCAAAGGTTTAAAGATGGAGCTATCGTAATTGCTTGTAACGCCCTCTTTGATAGCGGTAATTCTTTCTAATCCCATTCCCGTATCGATACTTGGTTTTGGAAGTGGAGTTAATTTGCCGTTTTCATCGCGGTTATACTGCATAAATACTAAATTCCATATTTCAAGAAATCTATCTCCGTCGCCTCCTAGATAATCTTCTTTGGAGTTAAATTTTTCTTCACCTTGATCAAAGTGTATTTCACTACAAGGTCCGCATGGTCCGGTATCCCCCATTTGCCAAAAATTATCCTTATCGCCCATTTTGACGATTCTGTCTTTGCTTACGTATTTTTCCCAAATTTTACCGGCTTCATCGTCACTGTCATGAATCGTTATCCATAATTTATCCTTAGGGAGTTTAAGTACTTCCGTTACGAATTCCCACGCATAAGCAATTGCATCTTCTTTGAAATAATCTCCAAAACTAAAATTCCCAAGCATTTCAAACAGCGTATGATGGCGATTTGTATATCCTACGTTTTCAAGGTCGTTATGTTTTCCTCCAGCTCTCATACAAAGCTGCGAACTACAAGCTCTAGGCGGCGTGGGCGCCGGTTTTTCACCCGTAAAAATAGGTTTAAAAGGAACCATTCCGGCATTTGTAAAAAGCAAACTCTCATCCTCAGGCACAAGCGGGGCTGAGGGCTTAATTTCATGTCCTTTGCCTTTAAAAAATTCCAAAAATTCTTTTCTTATATCCATAAAGAGCCTTTTTTGATAAAATTTTAGCATAAATACATTTTAATGGAAAATGGAAAATGGAAAATGGAAAACTGTATAAAAAAGAACTCGAAGTTTTAAGCAAAAAAAACCGCTTAAGAGAGAGAAAAATATATAACGAAAACATTATTGACCTCGCAAGTAATGATTATCTCGGACTTTCGGAAAAAGAGGGAATTTTAGAAAAAGCATATTTTGCCCTTAAAAAATTTCGTTTTCACGGTGCAAAAGCTTCTATGCTCGTAAACGGATATCATCCGGCGCATAAAATGCTTGAGGATAAGTTAAAAACTCTTAATAATTTTGAAGACGCAATTATAGTAGGTAGTGGATTTTTGGCTAATATGGCGCTTTTTGAGCTCGGAAGAAAAGGCGATTTGTTTTTAATAGACGAAGAGTATCATGCAAGCGGAATAACGGGCGCTAAGCTTACAAGCGCGGAAGTTAGGTTTTTTTTGCATAACGATATTGACGATTTAAT
>CAYSKX010000029.1:0-7396 GCA_964431845.1 uncultured Nautiliales bacterium
GATAATAAGCGCCACCGACATAACCGAACAGAAAAGAAACGAAAGATTAATAGCCATGGGACAGATGGCGGCACATCTCGCTCATGAAATAAGAAACCCCATAGGCTCCATTTCAATACTTATTTCACTATTAAGAAAACAGTGTAAAAAAAGCGACCTTTTAGACGAAATGAAAAGCTCGATTTTTAGAATCGAAAGGATTATCAAATCGACACTTCTTTTTTCAAAAGGACTTCACGCGAAAATAAAACCGTTTTTGTTAAGCGAACTAAAAGAAGAGCTTCAAAATTCGATAAAATACTATTCATATTCCAAACACATTGAATTTTTACTATTTTTGCCCGATATTGAAATCAAAGCGGATATGGATTTATTGCTACTTGTTTTGCAAAATATGCTTTTTAATGCAATAGATGCAATTGAAGAGGGTGATAATGAAGAAGGAGTTATAGAAATTTTATACGAAAATTCTCAAGATTTTCATATTATAAATATTTACGATAGTGGTAAAGAGTTTGAAAACGAAGATATTTTATTCGAGCCTTTCAAATCGACAAAAACCAAAGGCAACGGATTAGGATTGGCACTAAGTCTTGAAATAATAAATGCCCACAACGGAAAAATAGAAATAGCAAAAGAAAAAAAGGGATTTAAGATTTATCTGCCGAAAAATTAATAAACTGTTTTTTCACATTTTTTCTGCAAATCACTATCGGAATTGTTACATTCCAACACTCCCCTCGAAGAATCATATCTAAATTGATATTCATTTAAAGCGTCAAAATGATATTTATAAGTCACATTATCTTCTTGACTCCAACAACCGTTTGTTTTAGTCCCGCAACTTGGAATTGGAATTTTTAATACATAAGAAAATAATTTGCCTTTGCCATCATTTGCATCCAATGTTAAAGGATAACCGTCCGCACTTAAACTATGTTCATTACCGTCAGCACCCTTAAATTGTTTCATACTATCATCTATTATCCATTTTCCATGAATATTGTCTATTGAAGCCTGCACAGAAGTTACTACGGATTTAATTCCACTGCTTTTTGCATTTTTGGTTAAATTGGTAAATTTGGGGATGGCAACGGATGCCAATACCCCGATTATAACGATTACAAAAACAAGCTCTATTAATGTATATGCTTTTTTCATTTTAGTATGTTAAATGTTCGAATACAGTTGTATTGTTCAATTCTTTTATACAAGCGGCTTTGGATTTTGGATCTGAGAAATTATTACAATTAATAGAATAATTCACTTCTCTCGGATTTATACTAAAGTTAATTTCAGCTATCAGCTTAGTAGGATCTGTAGTATCGTTATATTCATAACTACCATTATGTTCATTAATATATTTCCATCCCTTTCCTTTGATTTTTACAATATCTTTTAATCCAAAATTTTGCTTACCTTCCATATCAATTAAATTTACTGCTGCTTCCACAGCCTGTTGTGCTCCGTCTATCGTGTTTTTAATTACATTATTTACTTCTGCGTGTTGTTTAAGATTTAAAAATTTTGGAACCACAACCGCAGATAATAAACCAATAATAACAATTACAAAAATTAGTTCAATTAACGTAAACGCTTTTTTCATTTATTTACCCTCCTTTGAATTTATGTAGCACTTACTATATGCCGCGGTAATATCGACAAAAATTCAAAAAACTTTAACTATATGTTCATAATTTTATGAATAATCCACAAAACAAACCCCAAAATAAACATACTGATAACTGTCATTATGATACTTCCGGTTGTTTCTAATTCCATTTTTTTCCTTTTAATTAATTTACACGCCGTTAAGATTAAGCGCTTTTAAAGCAAAATAACCGATTCCTATAATAGCTCCCATCTGACTCACCCAAAAAACAAAATTCCATTTTATCATAGTTACTTTCGATTCTTTAATTTCTCACGTTAATTTAACATCTAATTCTTTGATTTCTCTTGTGAGTTTGACGTTTAATTCTCTGATTTCTTTGCGGGTGTTTTCTATTTCTTTAGTAAGTCTTAATTCCGTTTCTTTTACATCACTTTTAGTTGCATGATATTTTAATTCCGGATATTCCGAATTGATACCCTCTATTAATTCGGAGACGATTTCGCTTTTTTCATCTTCACTTAGTTTGTCGTTACTTAAAATAGCTTTAATAACATTCCTCGGATTTGGAGACATTTTAAGCCTTTTTATTTGATTATATCATAGGATTTAAGTTAGGGTTTAGAATTTAGATATTTATATTTATTTTAAATCCTCAATCCTAAATTCTAAAACCTACAAGCGAAACGACTAAATCCTCAACCCTACTATTTTATCGTTTCCGCAAGATTCCACATTGGTAAAAATATACCAAGTGCCAACGTAAGCACAAATCCGGCGATTGCAGCTATAAGTATCGGCTCTATTAACGTAGCTATATTATCTACTATATAACGATATTTATTAAGATAATACTTACTGACTTTTTCAAGCATAAGCACAAGCGAACCGCTCTCTTCTCCTGCTGCTATCATTTGAACGGTCATATTCTCAAACATACCGCTATCTTCAAATCCTTGAGTAATACTTCCTCCTGAGATAATCGAATTTTTAATTTTTTCAAATCGTAGTTTTATATAAGCGTTATCAATAATATTTAATGCTATATTTATTGCATCCAAAATTGGAATGCCCGAATCAATAAGCCTTTGGAGGACATAAACGAATCTTCCTGTCATTGCAAGTTGAATAACGGGTCCTACTATATAAATTTTTAAAAGCATTTTATCCATTTGTAATCTAATATTATCTTTTGTGTTATATAAATATGTTATTACACCAACGATAATAATTGCACCCATTAAAATATACAATCCGTAATTTTGCAAAGCGGCTTCAATCCAAAGTAAAAATTTTGTCGGAAGAGGAAGTTCTGCTCTCATTTGTGCGAAAATAGACTTAAAAGGAGGTATTACGAAAAGTATTACTACGATAAAAGCAATAACCATAGCAAAAATCACAAACATCGGATAACGAGTGGCTTTTTTGAGTCTTTTTCTATTATCGAGAATTTCATGAAGTATTATCGATAAATCCTTAACAGCGCGTGCTAAATCTCCCGTTTCTTCTCCGAGTTTTATCATTGCTATTGATAATTTTCCAAGTTCTTGTTCATATTTTGTAAAAGCTTTTGTTAAAGAAAGTCCCGCCTTAATATCATTTTCTATAGAAGTAAAAATTTTTTTGAGCTTTTGATTTTTTATATTATCTTTTATATTATTTATAATTATATCGATAGCAAGCCCGGCATCGAGCATTACGTATATTTGCTCAAGCACTCCGACATATTCTTCAAGATTTATTTTTAATATATCAAGTTTTCTGATAAATTCTTCTATTAGTAAAGGTTTATTGTATTTTTCGATATTTTTTATAATTCCTATTTTTTTATTTCTGAATTTTTTTATGGCTTCATTTGTAGAATTTGCCGAAATAATTGCTGTATTTAATTTTCCTTTATGAATATATTCTATTTTAAAATACATTTACTTTAACCACCCTTAGAATTTCTTCAAGCGTTGTTATACCGTTTTTTATTTTATCAATTCCGTCTTCTATCATTGTTAAAAATCCGTTTTGTTTTGCTGTATATAAAATTTGCACTTTATCTTTGTTGGTTGCTATCAAATGAGAAATTTTATCGTTTATTACAAGCACTTCACTTATCATTTCTCTACCTTTATAGCCGCTAAAACCGCACTTTTTACAGCCGGCTCCTTTGAAAAATTTAATGCTTTCATTTAAAAACGGTTTAATCATTTCAAGCTCGTCTTTTGTAGGAAAATATTCGGTTTTACAATGAGGGCATATTCTTCTTATAAGTCTTTGAGCTACTACGCCTATTAAAGAATCTGCAACCATGTAATTTTTCGCTCCCATTTGTATCATTCTTGTTATAGCGCTCGGAGCATCATTAGTATGAAGCGTTGCAAGCACAAGGTGTCCGGTAAGAGAGGCTTGAATTGCAGCCTCAAGCGTTTCGGTATCTCTAACTTCTCCTATCATTACAATATCCGGATCTTGTCTTAATACACTTCTAAGAGCCGCCGCAAAAGTCATTCCTATTTTTGTATTTACCGGTATTTGTTGAATTAATGGTATTTCATATTCGATAGGATCTTCAATGGTAATGATTTTATTATTGACGCCTTTTATTTCATTTAGTGCAGCGTATAAGGTAGTTGTTTTACCACTTCCCGTAGGACCTGTTACGAATAAAATTCCATAAGGAGAATAAACTAGTTTTTTTAATCTTTTAAGATTATATTCACTCATACCAAGCTCCGTCATACGGAGCAAAATTTTTTCTTGATCAAGTATTCTTAACACTACGCTTTCACCATGCAATGTAGGAGTGGTAGAAACTCTAAAATCATATATATTTGAATGGTAGTTTTTACTAAATCTGCCATCTTGCGGTTTTCTTTTTTCACTGATATCTATGTTCGAAAGAAGCTTAATTTTAGATACCAACGGAAAATATATATCTTTTTCAAAAGAAAACAATTCTTTTAAAACCCCATCCGTCCTGCATCTTACGGAAAAGTTATATCGAAGAGGCTCTATATGCACGTCGGTAGCTCTATCTTTGATAGCTTTTTCAAGTATCAAATCCAAAAGTTCATCAATTGCGCTTACATTATCGCTTCCTCCGCTTTTAAGCTCTTTTCTTACTTTAGTTATAAGCTCTTGAGTGGAAATCGTTATTTTTAAACGTTCTATTATGATATGAATATCTTTCGTTAAAGCAATAAAGACTTTGATGGGATTAGGCGAAATTTTTTCAATCATTTCAAGAGAATCATAATCAAGAGGATCAGCTGTTGCTACGTAAATGTTTTCGTTATCTTTTTTAAACGGAATAACATGATGTTTTTCAATAAGATTTAAAGGATACGATGAAAGCAATTCGTAATCTATTTTTTCCCCATATAAATCCACAAAAGGAAATCCGAGCTGTTTTGAAAGCGCTTCTAAAATTTGCTTTTCCGATACTAATCCGAGTTCTATTAAAATTTCGCCGAGTTGTTTATAAACTCCGTTATCTTTATTTTTTTGTTGAACGTTTAGCGCTTTTGATAATTCTTCTTCGGTTATTATGTTTTCGTTAATTAACAAATGACCAAGTTTTACCTTTTTTTTTATCATCTATAATATCGCCTTTTTATAAGTTTTTTATTTTTATATGTTTCGACGTATATTCTATTGTCTTTTTTGTAAATATAATACGTAATGTTTTCGGGTTTGTTATAAATAATGAATTTATTGTTTATTTTCTTGTATCGCCCGTTTTGTAAAGCTTTGAAAATAAAAGAGATAAAACAATCCGTATCGGGAAAAGAAAATCCTTTAAGAGATATATTGTCGAATACAAACGAACAAATTAGTTTTTTTTGCATATATATCGTTAAAAGGTATATCGAATTTTTTCTTCCTACAGGAGTGTTTTTTAGTTTATGAACTATAAAAGGAAGCATAAACAAATTATCGCTTTTTATACAAGCATCACCCATTATGCTTAATATTTTTTCGTTTTTTATATATTTTTTTAATATCGTAAATGTGCATATTTTTTCATAACGTTTATGCTTATAATCGTCTATTACACTCGCACTTAACAAAATCGCCGAAATTATTATGATGTTAATTATTTTCACTATAAGCCTTTATAAGTCGTAATACTTCTTTATCTTTACGGTAATTATAATATATTTTTAAAATTTTCAAAGCCTCTTTTCGCTTACCTAGTTTATATAACGATTTAGCACTCATAATCCATGAATCTGGTTTTTTATTATTTTGTATATTTGCATTTTTAGCCCATTTTAAAGCACTTTGATAATCACCTTTTTTATAATATTTTTTAGATAAAACTATACACACTTCAAACGGCGGAAGTGTTGTGGCTTTCATAGTAAAAAGAGATTTTTTTCGTGTGTTTGTAGTGTTGGTTTCAGATTTGAGAGTTTTTGATTTTTTAGATATTTGTTTCGTTGGTTGTTTTTTAGAAAAATGTTTGTTTGCAGGGGGTTTTTTTGGATGAGAATCAGTATCGTTTAAATCCAAGATAAGCGTTAATTTCGGCACCGATTTTTTAATCTCTTTTTTAACAATCTCTTTTTTAACAATTTTTACTTGAGGTTTCGACTCTTTTTTTGAAGAATTAAATTCTACTTTCGGTTTCGTCGGCATAACCGTAGAAACTTTATATTTTTCGAAAGATTTTTTTTCGATTTTTTGGTTATCGAGGGCAATATTGCAATATGTCCATATTCCGATTCCTGCAAAAACGGCTCCTATGAGAAGGTTTTTGATATTTTTTTTTAGTCTTCTTTTTTTGCATAATTCTTCTAATTCTAAAAACGTCATCTTATAAGTCCTAATTCGATAGCTGTCATTTCTATAATACACAAATCTATTTTTTTGTATTTTAATGAATTTCTTAGCGAATAATCAAGTAAATTTAAAGCGGTAAAAATAAATCTTTTCGACAATCTGAAATTTCCTTTCGTATAAGAATAAATTTTTTTTAGATTTTTTTTCGTTATGATATCATATTTATTGTTTTTAATAAATTTTGAAGTTGTATATCTTTCAAATTCTTCAAAAGTGAGAGGTTTTAACGTTATGGTTTGTATATATCTTGAATTAAACTGTGGCAAGGAAGCTATTTTTTGACCGTCACCTTTATGCATACTGAAAATAACTCTATTGCCTTTATCGCTTAAAACTCTTAAAAATTCCACCATTTTAAGATTAAGCAATTGAGCTTCATCCACAAGAATCGTTTTTTTATCTATATCCGGAAAAGAAGCAAAAAACTCCTCTTTCGTTACGAAAGGGTCTTTAATTAAAATATAATTCTGAGGATAATTATGTTTTAAAAACGTTAGCATAAAACTTTTACCGCTTCCCGGTTTGCCGAGTAAAAATATAATATTTGATTTTGAAGATAAAATCTCTTCTTTTGCTATTTCAAAACTAAGATAACTAAAAAAATCTTTAACGTCTATTTTGTCTCTAAACTCTTCAATCAAATTATCTAACATCCAAATCCTTTAAACTTGGTAGTTTTTTGTATCCGCAATCTTTTAGATCCATTTTTTTGTCCAAATTAATAATATGAGGCGTTATTACGAATACTAATTCTTTTCTGTTTGTGACTTGTTCTCTTGAAGAAAATAGATATTTAACAAGCGGTATTTCTTTTAAAACGGGAACTCCGTTTATATTTAAAGAATCGTCACTCGTAATAAGTCCTCCAAGCACTAAAGTGCTATCATTTTTCATTCTTACTACACTTATCATAGCGTTTTCTTTCGTATTAGGCGGTCTGTCTCTATT
>CAYSKX010000030.1:0-7391 GCA_964431845.1 uncultured Nautiliales bacterium
GAAAAACTCGAAGAGCTTAAAAATAATATGTCCGAAAGTGCATACAAAGAAATCAAAAAGCAAATCGATCGCTTAGCAAGAATGCATCCCGACAGCGCCGATGCCGCAACCGCACAAAACTATATAGAATGGGCGCTTGAAATACCGTTTGGTAAGTATGCTAAAGAAGAATTTAGTATCGATGAATTGCAAAAAAGACTCGATAGCGATCATTGGGGACTTAAAAAACCCAAAGAAAGAATAGTGGAATATTTTGCTGCAAAAGAGCTTACAAAAATAAGAAACCATGAATTTAACGGAGCTATTTTGTGTTTTGTAGGACCTCCGGGAGTCGGAAAAACGTCCTTAGCGAACTCTATTGCTAAATCTCTCGATAGAAAACTTGTGCGTATAGCGCTTGGAGGACTTGAAGACGTAAACGAACTAAGAGGACACAGACGAACATACATAGGAGCAATGCCCGGACGTGTAGCGCAAGGAATAATCAACGCTAAAGAAATCAATCCCGTTATGGTGCTTGACGAAATAGATAAAATAGCAAGATTCAAAGGCGACCCGACGGCGGTGCTACTAGAAATACTAGATCCCGAACAAAATAAAGAATTTAGAGATTTGTATTTGAATTTTGATTTGGATTTAAGCAAGGTGCTTTTTATAGCGACGGCAAACGACCCGAGCACCATTCCCGCACCTCTTAAAGATAGAATGGAGATGATTTTCGTAGGAAGTTACACTCCTCAGGAAAAATTCGAAATAGCTAAAAGATATTTAATTCCTCAGGAGATGAAAAAACACTCCCTCAAAAAAAGCGAAATAACAATAACCGATAAAGCTCTAACGGAAATTATAGACAAATACACAAAAGAAGCCGGAGTTAGGAATCTCAGACGCCAAATAGCGAAAATTATGAGAAAAGCGGCTTTAAATATTCTTAAAGGCGATAAAAAAACAACCGTTAGCATTAAAAATCTTGAAAAATTCCTCGAAAAAGGACATTTCGGAATAGAAAGCGTAGATAAAAAAGACAAAATAGGTGTCGTAAACGGACTTGCATGGACGCCGGTAGGCGGTGACGTTTTGAAAGTGGAAGCCGTCCGATATAAAGGAAAAGGTCAGGTGATTTTAACCGGGCAACTCGGAAGCGTTATGAAAGAGAGCGCTCATATAGCATATACGCTAATAAAAGTATTGATAGATAATAAAAAAATAAAACTAAAAGAACGCTTAAAAGAGCCTGTTTATGCAAAATACGACATTCACATACATGTCCCCGAAGGCGCCATTCCAAAAGACGGTCCGAGTGCGGGAATAACAATAACAACCGCTAATGCAAGTTTGTTTGCCGAAAAAAAAGTCCGTTTTGATATAGCAATGACGGGGGAAATAACCCTCAGTGGCGACGTTTTACCGATAGGGGGACTAAAAGAAAAACTAATAGCCGCTTTCAAAGCAAAAATCAAAAAAGTCCTAATCCCTCAAAAAAATTACGAAAAAGACTTAGACGATATCCCGCAAGAAGTTTTAGAAGGACTTGAAATTGTGCCGGTGAAGAGAATAGAAGAAGTGCTTGAAAATGCACTTGTTTGAAAGAGTGGAGAATTGAGAATTGAGAATGGAGAATTATAATTTAAAATTTAAAATCACCCTTTTTCACCCCAAAAAACTATGGATAATTCTCCTTTTACCTTCTCTTCTTCTGTCATCAGTCAAAGAAGAAATTGTCAAATTCTACAAGTCTCACTATCCGAATATAAAAATTATATCGATAAAATCAAATAGAGAGTTTCCGAAAAGTTACAAAAAAATAGATTTCAAATTAGCAAATTACAAACTCCCTTCTTCTACGGTTATTATAGACGGAAAATACTATTTTTATACCATAAATGCCAAAATAAAAGTTTTTAAAGCCAACAAAGTTATAAAAATCAACGAATACATTAAACCGAACGTAAATAGTGAATTTATAAAATTTAAATGCTTTTATTCCAAACCTTTAGTTTCAATACCCGATAATTTGATAGCTTCGAAAATAATTTCGAAAAATTCCGTTATAAACGTATCAAACACTAAAAAAAAACCGTTGATTTTAAAGGGTGAAAACGTTAGCGTGATTTTCAAAGACAAGAATATCGAAATATACTCAAAAGGAGAAGCGCTAAACGACGCCGAAATTAATTCGAGTGTCAAAGTTAAAATTAATACCAAAATATATAAAGGTGTAGTAAACAAAAACGGGGAAGTAATAGTGAAATAAATTTTCAAAATATATCTATTTCGAAAAATCGTTTATTTTAACGTGAATTTTGATAGGTATTTGTTTTGATAAAAAAAGGAGTATTGTCTCGTTTGAGTGGAAGAGGGTGAAGTGAAAATAATCCGTTAATGGTTTAAGTGATTCGTTTTATTAATTCATCAATATCTTCAAGTGAAAAAATTTCATAATAAATTTCATAATTTTTATATTCTTTAACTAACTTTTGAGATTTTAAAATAAGCTCATTTAAATTTCCGCTTTTTTAAGAAGCTCCGATTCGTTTTCCCTATTGTAAAATTTCATTATAATAACTCCTGTTGTGATAACGAGTGTTATTATAACAAAACATACAAATCAAAAAAAATAAATATGATATTTTTTTGGAGAAAAATAAAAAAAGAGTAGGGGATGGGACAATTTAACGACAAAGTGTTTTATAAAATTTTCGACAATAAAAAAAGAACGAAAAAAGAGTTTATTTCGCAATTCGCAAAATATATTCCTTACAAAAAAATTACTCAAAATTTGTTTTTGGATGAAAAAATTAAAAAAGACATTGATTTGATTGCCAAAACGATTGATAAAAAAACTATACAAAAATCACAAAAGAGCTTAAAAAATACAACCTCTCAAGCGGTATAGTCGCACTCTTTTACGGCTATCCCAAAACGGGCAAAACCGCAACGACTTATTATTTCTCAAAAGTTTCGAAAAGAGACGTTTTGCAAGTCGATATTTCAAATATCAAAGACAAGTTCGTAGGTGAAAGCGAAAAAAGACTTAAAGCCATTTTCAAAGAATACCAAAGAGCAAAAGAAGAGCTAAAACATGAGCCTATTTTACTCTTTAACGAAGCCGACGCATTAATCGGCAAAAGAATAAATACTCAAGAATAACGCTATGCAAAATATTTTGTTTGAAGAGCTTGAAAAATTTGACGGAATTTTTATAACTACGACTAATTTAATAGAAAATATGGACGATGCATTTAATAGAAGATTTTTATACAAAATAGAATATCAAAAACCGTCCGTAAACGTCAGAAAAAACTTATGGTTAAATAAACTTCCCCAAATTGAAAATTTTATTGATAATGTTATAAATTATGAGCTAACCGGAGGTCAGATTGAGAATGTAGCGAGAAAAGCGTTGCTTGATAGCATCCTTAACCAAAAAGAAATAAAAGAATCGGGCATAATCAGTTTGATTGAAAATGAACTTAATTTCAAAAATGAAAGTAAAAATTTAGGGTTTATCGTATAATGACGGATTATGAATTATCAAAAAAGAAAAGGCAAATTTCTTAGATTACGCTTTGTCTTTTATCGTATTTTTGCTTTTTTGCAACAAATTCGCACTTTCTCCAAAAAATTTAACATAATAATAGTGTCTTTCAAATTTACTTTAATTTGTATCTAATTCTTCTATAATATCGGAAATAATTTTCCATTCTTTCTCAAATCTTCTAACCTTAACATTTTTAAGTTCTTTAAAGTTTATAACACAATGTTCTTTTTGAATTTCTTGAATCAATTCTTTTCTATAATTTCCCCAATGTTTATTGATATTAAACATATTTGAAGGTGCTAAATAAACTAATTTTATATCTTTAATTTCATCAAAGTTATTAATTTTTTCTTTTAATTTTTGAGTATAAAATTTATATTTTTTATTTTTTAGTTGTTCTAAAAAACAATATAATTCTTTTGTGTTCTTATTTTGTAATATTTCTTTATAAATTTCGAATTGTTCCGTTTTAAATGAATTACTATCTGTTTTAAGTTCTACAAAATATAAGGTATTTTTATTTCTGAGTAAAAAATCTATATTTGTAGAACGATTTGTTTTTTTATTATTTTCTAAAACTTTAGATTGTATTGGAAACTCAGGTGCTATAAGTTCAAAACTATCGCTTTTAAATTTATAATTCAAAATATCTTCTATAAAAATTTCAAGTATCGGACTTAACTCTCTTTCAACTTGAACCTTTGGCATATTTCTGTTTGCAACTATTGATTTTACTAAAACTTCTATAAATTCCATTTTTAGCCTTTTAAGTTGATTTTTTATCGTATCAAATCAAAACATTCCCCGTCATCCAAAATCATTACATTATCAAAATATTTTAAAAACTCTTTTTTGTCTTCCGTGTGAATCGGAATGATTTTTTTAGGTTTCAGTTTCGAAACGAAATTTTTTAATGTCGCCAAATCCGCATGTCCGCTTGTGTGTGCGTAAGTCCAATTATATTTTTGTAAATTTTTATATAGATTTACGGTTTTTTTATCGCTAAATTCTTCTTTTAGATATCCTTTCCACATAGAATAGATAATATTTGCTTTTTTTAAGTCAAATAATTTTAAAAGTTTTTCAATATACCAAGGTGATACTTTTAAAAAGTATTTCTTAGGATTTTGTTTTATTTCTTCAACCTCTATAATATTAGAAAAAACTTTTGATGTAAATTCTTTAAAATATGCTTTGTTTTCTTTTAATTTTTGATAATAACCTCCCCCGTAAGTTTTTATAACTTTTACATCCGACCAATCTATATTGGGAACGCTTTTTGATACTATTTTTAATTTTTCAAGCACCCAAGCGGTATATATATCTACTACAAAAATTTTATTTGATCTTTTTGAAGCTCTATAAGCCGATACTATCCTGTCTATATTTTGAGACGAACTTATTAAAAACGAAATATTTTCATTTTGAACGGTTTGATAAATTTTCTCTTCGACGCTTTGTTCGTTTATAAATTCTTCATTACTTCTTTTTAACATCGTCCCTTCGAGAATTAATATATCAATGTTTTTTAACTTTTCATCGTATATCATTCTGTAAAAAAGCTTTGATTTTCTACCGTTTGCTCTAAAATCCCCACTGTATAAAATTCTTTTCCCGTCAGATTCAATTAAAAAAGCGTAAGCATCAACCGCGCTGTGATCGACTAAATAAGGAGTAACGGTAAAATCACCGATTTTAAAAGATTTTTTGTCTTTAAAATATTTGAAATTATTATTAAAAGGTTTTTCACCTGTAAAAATTTGTGTGGTATTCATAAGCTCTAAGGATAATTTTCCGCAATATACAGGTATATGGTTTTCAATATGAACAATTTCACCGAAATGGTCTTGATGAGGATGAGATATCAAAATTGCATTCGTTTTGTCTATTTTTATTTTTTCGCTATTTTCTTTTAACGGTGTGCCGTAATCCAATAAAATTGTCGTATTTTCGGTTTTTAATTCAACACAATTCCCGCCAATTTCATTTGTTCCTTTGTGAATTGTTAATTTCATTTTTATTCCTAAAAAATTTATTCTAAACAATACGTTGTTTATTGTCATTATACAAAATTTAATTTGTTTTATACCAAAACACAAAATAAATCCAACATTTTTACCTTTTTTCACTCTTTTTCACTTTCTTTCACTTTGCGATTTTTTGGTGAAAAAAGGTGAGGGGTGAAAAAAGGTGCTAATGTAGTATTATTTATTTGGATTGGTATTAGAATGGTTTTTGAGAATATTCCGCCTAATTGGATTTGTTTAATTATAATCTTTTAAGGGGCTATATTGTGTCGTGTTAATTATACCATTACCAAAAAAACTTCTTACAATTTTCACTAAGCATTTATTAGATACGGTTTGAAATAACTATAAAATTTTCAGCATAATACAAAAAAATAAGTTGTTTTTTTATTCATAAGACGTTCTGATATTCGTATTGATTCTTAGGCTAAATCCAAAAGGCGTGCTAAGCAGTAAAACGGCTCTTTTGTTGCCCGGGTTTTTTATTAGTTGCGAATGAAGCGCCAATAAATCCTCTTCGTAATTTTCGCTAAGTTGTTTTTGGATTATCGTTATTTCTTCTTTTACGGCACCTTTTTCTTCTTTTGCTTCTTCGAGAGTCATAATCTTTTTGCATGTTACTCTTAAAAAATCGGCAACTTTATCAACATGTGCTTTAACGGCGATAGGTTCGTCGAGGTTAAATTCTTGAAGTTTTTCAAGGTCTCTTTCAAATACGGTAATATCGATTTTGCCATGAAAATCCATAAGCGTTGCAATTGCGAATTTGTTTCCTTTTTTTGAAATACGAACTTTTATCGAATCTATCTTGCCTACAAACAGCGCTTCTTGCGAAAGAATCTCTTCTATGTCGCTTGAGAAGTTGTAGTTTATTCCTTTCATTTTGTCTTTGTAAGGATCAAGCGGATGAGCCGAGACGTAAAATCCGAGC
Organism: uncultured Nautiliales bacterium; assembly: GCA_964431845.1. Taxonomy (GTDB): domain Bacteria; phylum Campylobacterota; class Campylobacteria; order Campylobacterales; family Nautiliaceae; genus Nautilia. The sequence goes on from CAYSKX010000030.1 coordinate 6,500, forward strand.
GTTTCGTATTCGTATTCAAGCAGGGTTTTTATGTCGAATTCTACGGTATTGGGAATTTCGAGATGTTCATCTATTTCTTCGTTTTCTTCCATATCCGCAAAAAGAGAAAATTCATGATTTACGGCGTTTTTTTTATCTTCGATACGTTTTTTAAATTCAATCATATCTTCTATACGATTAAGTATCGCTTTTCGACTAAGTCCGAAATCATCCAACGCACCGGCTTTTGTGAGTTGTTCTAATACTTTTTTATTTACTTTGCTCGTATCTATTTTGAGTATAAAATCCTCTATGCTTTCGTAAGGTCTGTTTGCTACGATGCTTTCTATAGCCTTAGCTCCGACTCCTTTAATTGCACTAAGCCCGAATAATATTTTATTTTCAATAGGAGTAAATTCGTAATCGGATTTATTAACGTTAGGAGGCAATACCTCTATATTAAGATGCTTTGCTTCTTCTATATATTTTGCGATTTTGTCCGTATTTTCCGCTTCGTATGTAAGGAGTGCGCTTAAAAATTCCGTAGGATAGTAAGTTTTGAGATATGCCGTTTGATATGTGATCATAGCATAAGCAGCTGAATGTGATTTATTAAAACCGTATCCGGCGAATTTTTCTATTAATTCAAAAAGCGATTTGGCATTTTCGTATGAAAAACCCCTCTCTTTTGCACGGGTTGCAAATTCTTCGGCGTATTTTTTCATTAAGTCGAATTTCTTTTTACCCATAGCACGGCGGATAATGTCCGATTCTCCAAGGCTAAATCCGCCTATTGCCTGAACGATTTGCATAACCTGTTCTTGATAAACAATAACTCCGTAGGTAGGTTCTAGTATCGGTTTTAGCGCTTCTTCGAATTCATCGAAAAAGTAGCTAACTTCTTTTCTGCCAT
>CAYSKX010000031.1:0-7255 GCA_964431845.1 uncultured Nautiliales bacterium
CCAAAAGCTAAACGCAATAACGGTTACAAGGCATTTGAGTTTATATATCCGCTTAAGTTTTCAACCCCCGACCCCTTTGGTTTGGTCTTTTTGGTTTTGTGAATTAATTCGTTTTCGGTTTTCAGTTTTCCGCAATACCTAAACACTATTAAACCACTTTAATAAATTTATCTTCTTTTCCTTTTACCCATCCTATGACTTTTGCGAACACACCTTCACTCTCGGCTCTTTTTAAATATTCCTCAGCTTTTCGTTCGGATAAACTAATCAAAAGTCCTCCGCTTGTTTGAGCGTCATAAAGTATCATTTGCTCTTCAAAGCTAAGCTCTTTTACAAACTCTACATATTTTTCGACAAACACTTGATTATTGTAGCTTCCCGCCGGAATAATTCCCATACTTGCTTGATTTATGGCCTCTTTAATAAAAGGCACTTTATCAAATTCTATTTCAATAGTATAATTTTTACCGCTCATTTCATATAAATGCCCGAGAAGTCCGAATCCGGTAACGTCAGTCATAGCATGTGCGCCAATATTTCTTGCTATAGTACTTGCTTTATAATTTAATTCTCTTAAAATTTCCACCGTTTCACTCGCAACCTCATCGCTTACAAGATCAGCTTTAATTGCAGTTGTAAGAATTCCGGTGCCAAGCGGTTTTGTGAGGATTATCACATCGTTTTTGACTATGGTATTGTTTCTTATCACTTTATTAGGATTAATAATTCCTGTTACGCTTAATCCGTATATCATTTCCGGAGTTTCTATCGTATGCCCTCCGGCTAAAACTCCTCCGCACTCTTTTATTTTATCCTCACCGCCTTTTAATATTTCTTTGAGAATTTCTCTCGAATGATGAACCGAATCAAATCCTACGACATTCAAAGCCGTTTTTACATCTCCTCCCATCGCAAACACGTCACTAAGTGAATTAGCCGCCGCTATTTGACCATAAACAAACGGATCATCAACCACGGGAGTAATAAAATCCACCGTCTGAACAAACGCTATATCGTCCGTTATTTTATAAATACTCGCATCCTCGTTTCCTTCAAAACCCACAAGTAAATTTTCATTTTTTCCATCAAGCGAGCAAGTAGTATCGTTTAGCTCCTCCGGAGCCAATTTCCCCGCTCACCCGGCTGCTCTGACATATTTTGTAAGTTTGGCTTTATTGTTAAGTTTTAGCATTTTTCCCCTTTTGGTGAGCAGTTTGTATTCACTACTTTTTCATTTTTCATTTTTTCACTTTTTATTTTCCATTTTACATTTTTCATTGTTTTTTACCGACTAAAATCGGTATTCTTTTTTTTATCATTGAAAATTTTAGTAAAAAACAATGGTCAAAAAAGATAACAATGTAATAATTTATTGAAATTGATATCACTTTTCATTTTTTACTTTTCACTTCTTCTTACTTTCTTTTGCTATAATTATGCCAAAAAAGGCTTAAAATGTTTAGTAAAAGAATAGAAAAATTATCTCCCTCACTAACAATAGCAATTTCTCAAAAAGCAAGGGAACTTAAAGCGGAAGGAAAAGATATATTGGCATTTAGTGCGGGAGAGCCTGATTTTGACACTCCCGAAATTATAAAACAAGAAGCAATTAAAGCCTTAAAAGAAGGCTTTACTAAATATACCTCGGTTGCAGGTATTCCGGAAGTATTAGAAGCTATTAAAACTAAACTCAAAAACGATAACAATCTCGAATATTCAACGGATGAAATTATCGTAAGCAACGGAGCTAAGCAGTCTTTATATAATATTTTCGCTTGTTTGATAGAAGAAGGCGATGAAGTAATTATTCCGGCACCCTTTTGGGTAACGTATCCGGAGCTTATCAAATATCATGACGGTGTGCCGGTATCGATATCAACAGACGAAAGCACAGGGTTTAAAATCACTCCCGAAATGTTAAAAAGCACAATTACCGATAAAACTAAAATGTTGATTTTGACAAGCCCTAGCAATCCGACAGGAGCGGTTTATTCTAAAGAAGAACTTAGTGCACTTGCCGAAGTTTTAAAAGGAACTAATATTTGGGTAGTAAGTGACGAAATGTATGAAAAACTAATTTATGAAGGTGAATTTTGCGCAACCGCAAGCATTAATGAAGATATGTTAAATAGAACGATTACCGTAAACGGTCTTAGTAAATCTCACGCAATGACCGGATGGAGATTCGGATATCTTGCAAGTAAAAACAAAGATTTAATTAAAGCTATGATTAAGCTTCAATCACAAATGACTTCCAACATCAATTCAATTACTCAAAAAGCAGCCGTAGCGGCATTACTCGGAAAAGCCGATAGTGATGTGGAAATGATGAGAAAAGAGTTTGAAAAAAGAAGGAATTTTGTATATGAAGCGTTTAATAATATAGATAAACTAAGTGCGGCAAAACCTCAGGGTGCTTTTTATATTTATGTTAATCACAAAAAAGTTATGCAAGATTCTATGTCTTTTGCTATGAAATTATTAGAAGAAAAAGGCGTAGCGGTAGTTCCTGGTAAAGGTTTCGGGAGTGAGGGGTATTTTAGATTTTCGTTCGCAACCGACCTTGAAACAATAAAAGAGGGCATAAAAAGAATAGAAAGTTTTGTCAAAGGATTATAAATGATTAGACATATAGTATTATTCAAAACAAAACCAAACGCTCCATTGCAAGAAATAAAAGAAAAAATCGAAAACTTAAAAAACCTCATCCCTCAAATAAAGCACATAGAAGTGGGAATAGATATCAAATTCGACCCCTCTTCTAGTGATTTTTGTGTTTTAACGGAAGTGGAAAATATAAAAGATTTGAAAATATACGCAACACACCCCAAACACTTAGAAGTAATAGAATTTGTTAAAAAATATACCACGGAAAGAAAAGTGGTGGATTGTGAACTAACTAAACCCTCTGAAAAAACATCATTTTGAGAAAACATTTACAGCGTAATGGTCGAAATTTCGAAAACCTAAGCGTTGCCGTTTGAAAAAATAATATTTTCTCATTTGATATAATTTCACTATGATAAAAACCGAATCAATAGAAAATTTAAAAAGTATCGTCGATATTGTTGATGTTGTAGGAAATTATGTTCAGCTTAAAAAGCAAGGGAGTAATTTTACCGCTTTGTGCCCTTTTCATAGTGAAAAAACTCCAAGCTTCGTCGTAAGTCCCGCTAAGCAGATTTATCATTGTTTCGGATGCGGAGCAAGCGGAGATGTTATAAAATTCATAATGGATATAGAAAAACTTTCATACCCCGAAGCCATTGAAAAATTAGCAAGCATATATAATTTTAAACTTGAGCATACAAAAAGTAATTCAATAATAAGAGCCGATATTTTAGAAAAAATAAACGCTTTTTATATCCAGGAGTTATACAAAAATAAACTTGCAAACGAATATCTTAAAAACAGAGGCTTAAGCGATTCGAGTATAGAAAAATTCGCCTTAGGATATGCGCCGGATAGCAAAAGACAGTTTGAATTTTTCAAAAACGCTAATTTGAATCTCAAAGAATTACAAGCACTCGGAATACTCTCCGAAAATGGAGAATATCCGCGCTTAATCGAAAGAATTACGTTTCCGATTTTTTCCCAAAACGGCAAAATTATCGCAATGGGCGGCAGGACAATTTCCAATCATCCGGCAAAATATATCAATTTTACAAACACAAAAATATTCAATAAATCCAAAACGTTTTACGGACTTAATTTCGCAAGAGAGCATATTGTAAGAAAAAAAGAAGCGATTATCGTTGAAGGGTATATGGATGTTATTATGCTTCATCAAGCCGGATACAATACCGCAATAGCGACACTCGGAACAGCTTTGACACCGGAGCATTTACCGCAATTACAAAAACTATCGGCAAAAATCAAGCTTTCATATGATAGTGATAATGCCGGAATAAACGCCGCAATTAAAGCTTCAAAACTTCTTTTTCGTTCGTTTTTCGACGGAGGTGTGGTTTTGTTTCCCGAAGGGCTTGATCCCGCCGATGTCGTTAAAAACGGTGAAGATTTAAATAAATATTTTCAAAACGAAATACCTTTTTTAGATTTTATAATTAATTATACTATTAAAAAGTTCGATATAAAAAATCCGATACAAAAAAAACAAGCCCTTGACGAGTTAAGAGAATACACTAAGACGTTACCGGAAATATTACAAGAGAGTTTTATAAATAAAGCGGCGCAGTTTTTACAAATTACTCCGAAACTTTTAAGGGTTAAAAAAACGAACAATTTACAAACGAATCGGAGTAAAAAAATAGAAATAGCCGAAGCCTCAATTATTAAAACATTATACGAAAATCCTCATATAATGGACGAAATCGTAGAATATTTAAGCACGGATGTTTTTAAAACTCACCAATACGAACTCTCACTCGTTTATCAAGAAAAATTTGACGAACCTTCTTTGCTTGATATTGTTTTAAGAGAGGATGTGTTGTGTTTGGATATGCAAACGTTAAAAAAGCAAATAATAAAACTTTTAATTCCCTATTATCAAAACAAAATAATAGAACTTAAAACGTCCAACATTCCTACGGATGAAAAAATGCATAAACTAAAACAATTAAACTATAAAATTTTGCAGTTAAAAAAAGGAGAACTTGTTGAAAGCGATAGCACTATTTAGCGGCGGACTTGACAGTGTGCTTGCTATTAAACTTATTCAAGAACAAAACATCGACGTAGAAGCTCTTTATCTCGATATAGGTTTTGAAAGCAACAAACAAAAAATTTCACATTTACAAAAACTGTCAAAAGAGCTTAATATTAAACTTACAATTTTGGATATAAAAAACCAATATATAAAAGAAATACTATTTAATCCCAAATACGGATACGGTAAAAACTTCAATCCGTGTATAGACTGTCATGCAAATATGATAAGAGTCGCAAAAGAGTATATGCAAAAAACGAATGCGAAATTTATAATAAGCGGAGAAGTGCTCGGACAAAGACCTATGAGTCAAAGACTTAGCGCACTTAATGCGGTCAATAAATTATCTAACGCTGAAGGACTCGTATTAAGACCTCTTAGCGCAAAACTTTTGCCTCCTACCGTCCCCGAACAAAAAGGATGGGTAAATAGAGAAAAACTGCTCTCAATTAGCGGAAGAGATAGGAAAATTCAATTAAGCCTTGTTAAAAAATATAATCTCGAACATTACGAAAACCCCTCAGGCGGATGTTTGCTTACGGATATAAATTTTTCTAAAAGATTAAAAGATTTTTCAAAAACACTGCAACTTACACCAAGCGAAATAGATATATTAAAAGTAGGAAGACATTTTAATGTAGAAGGAATTAAAATAATTATATCGAGAAACGCCGGGGAAAATTCCGTTTTGAAAGAATATAAAGGCAAATTGTTTGAAAAAATGTTTCCTTTAGGTTTTGCCGCTCCCGTAGGATTAATTCAAAAAGACGCAAACTCCGAAATCAAAAAATACGCCGCAGATATGATAGTAAGTTATACAAAAGAAAACGAAGGCGAAGTTATAATAGCCGATGAAATTTATAAAGCTCAAAAAAGAGACAAAAAAGAGTTTGCGAAATATTTGGTTTAAAAAAGCTCTTTAACTATTTCGAATCTGTTTGCACTCATAATGTGAATTTTAGGGTGAGTTTTTAATAATTTTTGAAATAAATTTCTACTAAGTTCCATTCCTACTTTATATTCTTCGTTTTCGCCTATTTTATGAGCTTTTATCAGTTTTTCAATCCAATTTTCCGGCACGTAAATTCCCGGGACATGAGCATGGAGAAATTGAGCGGTTTTTAATTTCGTAATCGGGAAAAATCCGAGAACTATTTCGGCTTCTTTTCTTTCGTCTTGAAATTCGGAAATTACGTTTTGTTTTATTTCAAGCAGTTTTTGAACGATATTTATATCGTAAACGGGCTGAGTTATAATTGCGGCTGCGAAATTTCGAATTTTTTTATATATTTTTTTTTCGATGGTGGAAAAATGTTTTGCGTAAGAATTGCTAACTGCAAACGGAGTTATGGGTTTGGGTTTTATTTTAAATTCTTTTCCGGCGTAATCCATAGAGTTATTGAAAGCTCTGATTATTTCTAAGAGTAATATACTGCTTCCTTCCACAACGGCTTTGGCTTTGGGTTGGTCGGACATATTAGCCGGATCTCCCGTTAGTGCTAAAATATTCGTAACTCCTAAGTCGTTAGCGCCGAGCAAATCGCTTTGAATCGCTATTTTGTTCCTATCTCTCATGCTCATTGTAGCAATAACCGGTTTTTTGAATTTTTGCTGTAATTTGAATGCGGCTATTATCGAATTGTATTTTAGTTTACTTAAAGGACAATCGGTTGTCGAAAATCCGTCTATATATTCGTAGGCTTTACTGAGTTCTAGTTTTTCTATCATTAAATCGATTGTCGGTAACTTAGGAGGTGTGGTTTCAAGTGTGATATATCTCTCTTTTAGCTTTTCTTTTAACATTTCAATCCTTTAGCGATTTATTATGAAATGATATAATAATTTCATATGAAAAAGGATGAAAAAAGGATGCAATTACAATTTTATCACAAATACGGCTCCATTTTTGGAATTGTAGGCATACAATTCACCGTTAAAATGTTGAGTAATAATTACCTTACTCATATACAGCCCTATTCCAGTGCCTTGAGATTGAAATTTGGTGGTAAAATAGGGTTCGAATATTTTGTCTTTAATATTTTCATCTATACCTCCGGCATTATCTTCTATTTCTATTTTTTTACCTTCTATTCTTATTATTATTTTTTTATCGGGAATATTTCTTTCTTTTAATGCGTCTATTGCATTATTGATTATATTTAATATTACTTGGGAAAATTCGCTTTTATAGCCTTTAATAGGCTCGGTGTTTTTAATATCAAAAATAACTTGAAGTTTATTTTGTTTAACTCTTGCTTCCATTAATTTTAAAGCCTCTTGTATTATTTCTTTCGGGCAAAAAAACTCTTTTTCGGTGTCTTTTTTAAAAAAGTTCGTAAAATCGTCTATCGTTTGAGACATGTATTCAATTTGGGATAACGCTTTTTTTTGGAAATTGTCTAAAAATTTTTTATCTAATTTGTTTTTATCCGCCGCTACTATAAGGTTTTGAATAAGAAGCGAAAGTCTTGTAAGAGGATGTCTCCACTGATGCGCTATATTGCCGAGCATTTCTCCTAGTGCGGCAAGTTTGCTTTGATGCATAAGAATTTGCTCTTTTTGTTTGGTTTTTTCAATTTCTAATTT
>CAYSKX010000032.1:0-7243 GCA_964431845.1 uncultured Nautiliales bacterium
GCTATCCACTTCATAACTTTGTGCATTAATTTCATCTTTAATTACAATATTATCAAATACAAAAAACTCATTTTCAGGACCGAAATATGCCACATCCGCAATATTTTGCTCTTCCATATATTTTAATGCTTTTTTAGCGATACATCTTGGACATTTTTCATACGGTGTTCCGTCGGTATTATAAACGTCACAAAATATTACCATTGTAGGATCAGCCGTAAACGGATCGATAAAATGCGTTCCTATTTCAAAATCTGGTTTTAAAATCATATCCGATTTATTAATAGGTTGCCACGCAGGAATAGAACTACCATCAAACGGCAAACCGTTAGTTAATATTTCTTCATCAAGCGCATCAATATCATACGTTACATGATGCCATACGCCTTTGATATCCGTAAATCTAAAATCTACAAATTCTATTTCGTTTTCTTTGCATTGTTGTAAAAACTCTGCTGCTGTCATTTTTGCACTCCTTTTTTATTTTGGTAGTATTATAACGAAAAAAATGAAATTTATTATATAAATATTAATCAATCAAGAGAGAAACAATGCAATTTATAGAAACAATTTTAATAACCGATAAAATCGAAAATATAGATTTGCACAATAAACGTTTCAACAAAACAAGATATGATTTCTTTAACGCCGACGAATCGGATTTAAGAAACTATATAGATATAATCCCGAACAAAAGAGTCCGAGTCGTTTATGATAAAAAAATACGAAAAATAGAATATTTTGATATTAAAAAAAGAAAATTTAAAAAATTCAAAATCGTCTCAAGTAATATCGATTATTCATATAAATTCGCTGATAGAAACGCATTAAACGCACTAAAAGACGACAAATACGACGAAGTTATAATAATAAAAAACAACCTCGTAACAGATACCACGATATCAAATCTTGCTTTTTTTGATGGTAAAAAATGGCTAACTCCCAAAACCCCGTTACTTAAAGGCACTAAAAGAGAGGAATTAATTCAAAAAGACTTTTTAATCGAAAAAGATATCCATTTAAACGAATTAAAAAACTTTCAAAAACTCGCTATGCTAAATGCGATTATAGGATTTTACGAAATAGATGAATTTGATATTATAAAGAATAAGCTTTAATTTCATTATACAAACTATCTCTTCTAACGGGAATAAAACCGCTATCTTTTATTAAATGTATTAATTCCTGTAACTTTATTCCGTTAGATGAAGCGGCACCGGCTTGAGAATTGATTGATTCTTTTTCAATGGTTCCGTCTATATCGTTTGCACCGTATTCTTGTGCTACCAACGAAAGATTAAGAGTCGTAGTAACCCAATATGCTTTTATGTTATTAATATTACGAAGTAAAATCCTACTTATTGCTATGGTTTTTAAAATTTCTACGCCGCTTAAAAATTTTTGCACGTTTAAATAGTTGTTTTTTCTTTGATACACAAGAGGAATAAAAGCGTTAAAACCTTTCGTTTTATCTTGCAACTTTTTGATTCTCAACATATGCTCTATTCTATGGTGTTTCTTTTCAATATGCCCAAAAAGCATTGTTACATTTGATTTTTTATCCATTTTATGCCAAGTTTCATGGATTTTAAGCCACTTTTCACTACTTACCTTTCCTTTACAAATCCTATTGCGAATTTGTTCGTCGAATATTTCAGCTCCTCCGCCCGGCATAGAATCGACTCCGGCATTAATCATATCTTCTAAAACTTCTTGATAAGTTTTACCGCTAAGCTCGCTAAAAAAATTAACCTCAGCCGCTGTAAAAGCTTTGATATGAATATTAGGTAATTCTTTTCTTATTTCTTTTATGATATTCATATAATATTTATATCCCACTTCGGGATTATGAGCCGAAACTATATGCACCTCATCCGCACCTTTTTGCCATGCGTTTTTTGCAATTTTTACACATTCTTCAACACTTAAAGTATAAGGATTTGGATTTTTTCTATTAGCTGAAAATGCACAAAATTTGCAAACATCTTTACAAATATTACTTGGATTTATATGTCTGTTAATATTAAAATATGTTTTTTTACCGAATTTATCAAGCCTTATTTTTTGCGCGTTTTTTCCCAAAACCGACAAATCCAAATCATATAATTTAACAGCCTCATCAAAACTTAGTTCGTCATTATTTTCTATTTTTTTAATCAAATTATTCATTTTTATCCTTTGAATAAATATAACCTAAATCGATAATTATACCAAAAAACAAAACAAATCTGACGTTTTCGCCATTTTCACTATTTGTAGATTTTAGTGAAAATGTGAAAATGTGAAAGTGGTGAAAATGTGAAAATGTGAAAGTGGTGAAAGTGGTGAAAATGTGAAAATGGTGAAAATGTGAAAATGTGAAAGTGTGAAAATTGTAAGAAGTTTTTTTGGTAATGGTATTATACAAATATTAGGTGATTTTGATATTTGCGTAAAAAATGTTAAAATATCAATTAAAAAAATTCTGCAAGAAATTTATCCGTTTTTTCAAAAGAAAACGTATTTTGCAGTAAAATCGATAAAATTTTAAAGGTTTTGCAAATGAAAAAGAAAATTCTTTTAATAATTGCACTTATTATGATAATTTCTACGGTATTAAGAACGGCAGTTGTCGGATACTCGTTTCTAAATTTTTCAAATGCTACGGTGGAAAATGAGGCGAATTTATTAAAAGAACTACTACAAGAAGTGGCAGACAAAGACAAATTTATAAAAATTATCAAAAAATCACATCACATCAAACACGTAGAATTAATAAATAAACATATACCGCATTTTGTTATCAATTCCGATTATAAAAGCAAAATTTTTACAACATTAACTCCTTTTTCGCAAAATGAAACGTTAAAAATCATTTTTGAAGCAGATAATTATTTTAAAAAATTATTCAATACTTTTACGCAATTGATATTAATAGCCATTATTTCTTTGATAATTATTATTTTAATAGTAAATTATTTCTTGACACCTTATTTGGAAATATTAGAAAAAATAAAACGCTCAACTAACAATATTTTAAAAGGCGATTTCAATCAAAAAATAGACACTACGTTAAAAGGTGAAGCAAAAGAATTTGTAGATTCTTTTAATGTATTTTTGCAAAAATTAAAAGAAAGTTTCGGAGTAATAGAAGAAAAATACACTTCGTTAATAGAAAAAGAAAAATCAAACGATCCTTTAAATGACGCAAAAGAAACAATAGAGCAACTTGCTAATATTTTCAAATTCAAAACAATGATAGAAGAAGATGATTCGACGGAAGAAATTCATAAACGATTAATCGATGTTTTATTGAACTTTAAAATAAACAATTTCGTGCTAATAGGTATTGATAGCATAGAAAAAAGAGCTTCTACAATATATTCTAAGGGTGATATATGCTGTGACGTTTTAAAAAATTATCAAAATTGTAGAGCTTACAGACTTAAAAAAATAATAAATTCAAAAGAATTTTATAAAGTATGCACAATACATAAATGTGAAAATAATTATATCTGCATTCCTTTCAACACAAACGGAAATTTTACCGGTATTTTAAAAATAAACATAAAATCACAACAAGACGATCAAATTATTCAGCATAACTTAGCTTATATTAAAGCTTATTTAAATGAAGTATCTGCTATTATAGAAGCTAAATACACATTACAATTACTAAGAAGTCAATCTATAAAAGATCCTTTAACTAATCTGTTCAACAGAAGATACTTAGAAGAAACATTACCTACTATAACCGCTACATCTCAACGAAGAGGAGAAAAATTAGGCTTTTTAATGATAGATGCGGATAATTTCAAACAAGTAAATGATAAATACGGTCACAAAGCAGGTGATACGGTATTAAAAACAATAGCTTCAACATTAATGCAAAGTATCCGCAAAAGCGACATTTTAGTAAGATATGGCGGAGAAGAGTTTTTAATAATCTTACAAAATATAAAAAACAAAAACGATATAATAAACGTAGCTGAAAAAATAAGAAAAAATATCGAAAAAACAAAAATTTATTTAGATGAAATATCTATTTATAAAACGGTGAGTATCGGTGTAAGCGTTTATCCTGAAAACTGTTTCGAAGGATGGGAATGTATAAAATATGCCGATATGGCATTATACAAAGCAAAAGAAAACGGTAAAAATCAAGTCGTGCTTTTTACAAACGAACTTAAAGAAAAATACGACGGTAAAGATTAATTATTTTGTTCGCTAACAATTAATTTTTGCTGTTTTTTTATACATTTATTTTTAGAAGGCTTTGCAAATTCAATCAAATCTTCTGCAGTAATGATATTATCAGGCAAATTTTCTAAACACATCATAAATATTCGAGCGGTTGTTTTTGCATCTCCAAGAGCTCTATGATGTGTTTCTTGAGGCAATTTCAATTCCTCCATTAAATATTTAAGTCCATATCTTTGAGCTTGAAGTGTTTTTTGAGATAAAGTTAAGGTGCATAAAAATCTATTTAATAATTCTCCGAGATTTTCTTTTTCGAATTGATGAGCTAAAAAATTATAATCGAAATCGGCAGCATGAGCTACAAATATACTTTCCGAAAGAAATAATCTGAATTTACGTAGTATCTCTTTTTGAGTCGCTTCGTTTTTTAACATATTTTGATTTATACCGGTTACTTTTTCCACATATTTAGGAACTTCGTCCGCATAAATTAAAAATTCGAAAGAATCGACGATACGATTATTTTTGATTTTTATAGCTCCTATTTCTATAACTTGTCCTATATTGGGTTTAGAATTATTCACTTCTATATCAACTACACAATATTCAAATTCTTTATAAGAAGTAACGGAAGTTTTCATAATTATCAAATCATTATGCACCATTAAAGGTAAACCTTGAAATCTTAAAAACTCAACCGCACTATCAAAAGTAAAATCTGAATATAATTTTTTAATATATTTTAAAAAATCATCTTTTTTTAAACCGTTTTTTAATTTTTCTATAAACTTTCTTTTCATTTCTAACTTTTTAGTGAAATTATATCATATAAAAAAGAGATGAGGAGAAGAGGAGTTGAGACGTTGAAAGACGTCTCAACTAATTATTTCAAAAATTTATAACTATAAGTCGGCATTACAAATTTATTATATGTAACGCCGACTTTAGTCGGCTAAAAAACAGCATAAAAACAGCTTTAGAATATAAATATTTTAACAAAAATCTGCTAAAAGACCTTTTTTAAGCTGATTATAAACCTCAACTCCCGCAAATTTTTTAACAATTTCAAGTCCGAAACAAATAGCGCTTCCGGGACCTTTAGAAGTTAAAACGTTTTTATCCTCAACTACTTTAGCATCGCTTACATATCCTTCCTTTTTAATGTTACCCTCCCATCCTGGATATGCCGTCCATTTATCTTTCAATACACCGGCTTTTTCAAGTGCAAAAGGTGCGGCACATATCGCTCCTACGTATTTTCCTTTTTTATCCATCTCTTTTAGTAGATTTTGCGTAGTTTTATCCTCAGCCAAATTTATCGCACCCGGAAGTCCCCCCGGAAGCACAACCAAGTCCAAATCATCCGCATTTACAAGCTCTATTTTCGTATCGGGAATAACGCGCACGTTATGAGCACCATAAATCACATCTGCACCTACTCCCGCAACAATTACGTTAAGCCCTCCTCTTCTCATCACATCAATCAAACTCATAGCCTCAATTTCTTCAAATCCATTAGCTAAGGGAACACATACCGTAGCAGCCATTCTTTTCTCCTTTTAAAAATTTTACTAAAATTCGCATTTAATTACACCAATCGATTTTTTTGTATATTTTATCATATTTCTTATTAAAAATTAATTATCTATAAGGTATTCAAGGCTGTTTTTTGCTATTTTTTTTCCGGCTAAAGTCAGCGTTACATATTGTTACATATTAATTTTTAAATTCGATTATATTATACAAAACGGATTTTTAGAATTTGCTTTAACTATTTCAACTTCTTGAAAATTTAAATTCTCACACAAAATATCAACAAAAAATCTTTCACTCTCAAAATGTCCTATATCAATCAAACTAATTCCCCTGACTTTTGCATCCATCGCTTCATGGTATTTAATATCTCCTGTTAAAAACAAATCGGCTTTAATATAAGGCAAAAGCGACATTCCAGCACCCGTCGTTAAAGAAACTTTTTCGATAAAATCTTTGCATTTAACCGCTCTTAAGGATTTGATGTTAAGTTTTGTTTTTATAAATTCGGCAAATTCGTCAAAAGATTTATTTATTTTTGCTGTATAAACGAAATTAACACTTTCACCCTCAAGCCCTAATACGTTTTCGGCTACGTATTTATTAAGATGTGTTTTATCAAAATTCGTATGCATCGCTATAAAAGAGATATTTTTTCGAATCAGTTTAACCAAAAGTTTTGTCGAAAAAGAAGTGGGAACGACATTTTTAAGCGGTTTGAAAATCAAAGGATGATGGGCTATTATAAGAGAATTTTCATCCGCATTTTCAATAACTTCTTCATCCAAATCAAGCGTTACGTATATTTTTTCTATATCATTATCAAAACTACCGACCAAAAGCCCACTATTATCCCACTCTTCTTGCAATAAAAAAGGAGATATTTCGTTTAAATGATTATAAATTTTTTCTAATTTCATAGGTAAGAATTAATTTCCCAATGTTTTATATGACCGATTATCGCTAAAATTCCTCCCACCAATCCCGCTATAAAAAAACAATCATTATAACTCATTTTTAACTTCCTTTTCAATTTTTCCGAGTTTCATTAAATTATTTAATATACCGAATATACGAAAGCCAAAAATAATTAACGCTAACCAAAAAATTTTTTATTATCGCTTTTTATTCCATATATCCAAACTCCACCGGCAATTGCAATAAAAATTAATAATTTTGGCTTTATTATATCAAAAAGAAGTTTAATTTTTTCAATATCCATCGGCACCCTCAGTATATTTTTTTGCAACCATTGCGGATAATTCTCTAATTTTTAAAATATAATTTTGCCTTTCAGTTTGTGAAATAGCTTTTCTTGCATCAAGAACATTAAATATGTGAGATGCTAAAATCGTCCAGTCATATGCCGGAAGTGCCAAATTCGCTTCAATACATCGTTTTGCTTCATTCCTCGCATCTTCAAACCATCTAAATAGCATATCGACGTTTGCGACTTCAAAGTTGTATTTAGAAAATTCAAATTCGCTTCTTTTATGCATATCCCCGTATGTTGTGTTTTCGTTCCATTTAA
>CAYSKX010000033.1:0-7232 GCA_964431845.1 uncultured Nautiliales bacterium
TAAAACAAGCAATAAACAAAAGAAAACGTTTGCAAAACGATACGTGGCAAATCGGTGTAAGCAAAACGAACTCGCTAAGACTTGTCCATTCCGAAGCCGATTTTTTACCCGGACTTATCGTTGATAAATACGGCGATAATCTCATCGTTAGTTTTACAAGTGCCGGTATGGATAATTTCAAAGGTGTAATAATAGAGATATTGATTGAGCTTTTGCACCCTAAAGGTATTTATGAAAAAGGCGATAACATTCGCAAAAAAGAGGGCTTAGAAGTTGTTTCTCAAACTCTTTGGGGCGATGTCGATGACGAATTTTTGATAGAAGAAAACGATAAAAAGTTTTCGGTGAATTTAAAAGAGGGGCAAAAAACCGGATTTTTTCTCGACCAAAGAAAAAATCGATATATCGTAGGTAAATTCGGCAATAAAAAAACGCTTGATTTATTTGCAAACGCGGGAGGATTCGGAATTTATGCAAATTCCGAATATACTAAATTCGTTGAAATTTCGGCACTTGCATGCTCTCAAATCGAGAAAAACTGTGAGCTAAACGGATTAAACGATTACGATATTATAAAAGCCGACGTTTTTAAATTCTTAGAAAACGAAAATGAAAAATACGATTTGATTATTATCGATCCTCCGGCTTTTGCAAAAAACAAAAAAGCAAGAAGCGGCGCTATAAAAGGGTGGAAATATTTAATAGTCAATTCTTTAAAATTATTACAAAATGGAGGATATTTGGCACTGTTTAGCTGTTCGCATTCTATTACTTCAAAAGACTTGCTTGATTTAGCGCTTAGTAGTGCGGTAATAGATAATTCGTATTTATCGGTAATGGAATTTTTAAAACAAGACTATGATCATCCGTATGTGTTAAATATACCTAATTCACTTTATTTAACGGGAGTGTTGTTAAAAAAATCACAATAAAATATTATTCAAAGGAAAAATATGCTTGAAAAATTGACTAACGATAAATTTTCACAAATCACTATATATTTTTTGTTTTTGTCGTATGATAAAAGAAGTTTAAAAGAGTTTTTGGAAGAATACGGTTTGGAAAATATGGTTGAATATTATGACGAAATAGCTTCGAAAGAAATTAGCGAAAACGAATTGATAGAATATTTTGACGGAAATTATGAAAAACTATCGCGCGAACTTGCGCTTTTTTTCGCTCCTTTTTTACCTAAAGAGTTTGTAATAACGAAAGATCTGGAAAAATTAAGAGTAAAATTGGTTTCGATTTACGGAGATGAAATAAGTGATGCAATTATTAAAGCGCTTGAAATACTTAGTATGCTTTCCTTTCCTAAAGATATAGAAGAAAAAGAGTATTTACTCAAAGAAGTTTTTAAAATTATGCTGTTGCTTTCGAAAATTATGAAGCTTTTGCGTTAAAGATTCGAAAAACGGGAAATAGAAATTCAAATTCATAATTATATTAATACTCCCATCCGCCTAATTTATAATAAAGCGATAATAGTAATTTTTGTTTTTTTAGTTTGAGGATTTCAATATTCAAAAACATACTTTTTCTTGAATTTTGAAGTATTTGCAAGTCTAAATCGGTAGCGTTTCCGGCGTTTATGGAATCAAGTGTCGAGGCTATCAAATCGTCGTATATTTTGATGTTTTGTTTGTAAATGTTGATTTTTTTATCTATTGTTCGTAATTGTTTTACTATACTTAAATATTGATTGTTTAATTGGAGTTTTTTATCTTCAATAAGGGTCTGGGATTTTAGATAGTCTATTTTACTTTTTTGTATTTTATTAACTGCATTGAAACTAATAGGCAAGACAACGTTAAATCCGATTCGATAATAATCTATCGAATTATCTTGGAATTGAGCTGTGTTATTTGAATAATTAATGTTTTGCCAATTGTAAGAAGCGTTTAGATTTATGCTTAAGAGTTGATTTCCAAGTTGCATCTTATATAAATCGTAGCGGACTTTTTTGAATTTTTTTTGTTGCAAAAGTTCTAAATTGGAGGTTATAAACTCTTTTTTAGAAATTAATTTAAAAACGGGAAGTTTGATTTGAGTTATATCGAGTGATGAGATGTTTTTGAAAGAGTATTTTAAATTATCGGTATTTGATTTTAAATCTTCAAGGTTTAATTTCAAAGAATTAAATTGAAGCAAAGCGTTATTAAGGAGCGTAGAATCACCGACTCCGTTTAAAAATTCCTCTTTTTTCTTTTTGATGTCTATTTTGGCGTTTGCAATATTTAATAAAACGATTTTTTTGTTTAATTCGGATATTTTGTAATCATACGCCAAATCAAGAGCTTGTTTTATAAGCTCTCTTTTTTTTAATTCTATATTTGTGAAATTATAGCTTTTGTTGTGTTTTGCGTATTTTATCGAATAATAAATAGCTCCTGATTTAAATACGGGTTGATTTACGCTTATGGTGAAGATTTTGTTTGTTGTTTTGATGTTTTTTAAGGAGTTATCGATTGTGAATGAGTATTGAAACGTTATAGGGTTTATCCAAGATTTTTCGGTTTCCTTACTGTCATGAAAAGCTTGATTTTTGTCGTAATTTATTTCTTGTTGTTTTAAATCGTTTAATAAATTATTGCCAAATAGCAGTATCGGCGCTAATAAAAGTAGGTATTTGATTTTCATTTTTTCTCCTCTGTTTTTTGAAGCTAAGAACTTAGGGCTAAGAGCTAAGAGCCATATAATTATGAATATATAGGATTAAAATTTAGGTTTGAATTTAAATCCTAAACTCTCAATTTTATTTACTTAAGCTCTTAGCTCTGTGCTCTAAGCTCTTAGCCCTTATTTAAAACTCTTAATTGATAGCAATTTTCAATCTCTCAAATCCTTCGTCAATTTCTTCTTTGCTAATAGTTAAAGGTGGTAAAAACCTAACTGAATGCGTGCCGGCTTTTAATACTAAGAGTTTATTTTCAAAAGCTTTTTTAACGACGTTATCTCTTATTTCGGTTGTGCGTGCTTTTAATGCTCTCATAAGACCGTATCCGCTTACGCTGTCGAATTTTTCCGGATATTCTTTTGCAATTTCAAGCAGTTTGTTTTCGAAATATTCAACGGTTTTATCTAATTTGCCGTTTCTTTTTTCTTCGTCTAAGATTTTAATTACTTCGATAGCGGCACTTGTAGCAAGATAATTTCCACCAAATGTGCTTCCGTGATCTCCGGGTTTAAGAGTTTTTTTTAGGCTTGTAAGCACTGCACCTATAGGAACTCCTCCGCCAAGACCTTTTGCCATTGTGATAATATCGGGTTTGATTTCATATAAATTACTCGCTAAAAATTCTCCCGTTCGATATATTCCCGTTTGAACTTCATCCACTATTAGTAAAATATCTTTTTCTTTTAGTGTTTTTGATAAGTTTTGAATCTCTTCCTTATCAAAAGGATTAACTCCTCCTTCTCCTTGAATCAACTCTATCATAACGGCAATTGTGCGTTCGTCTATTTTATTGTATATGTCCGAAATATCTTTTGCATAAGTAAACCCGTCTGGAAACGGTCCGAAATATTCATGAAACTTAGGCTGACCTGTGGCCTTTAATGTAGAAATGGTTCTGCCGTGAAAAGAGTTTTTTAGTGTTATTACTTTATATCTTTTGATTTCTCCGTTTATTTCTCCATATTTTCTTGCGATTTTAAGTGCCGTTTCATTTGCTTCGGCTCCGCTGTTACAAAAAAACACACCTCCTTTAATTCCGCTTTTTTTAACTATTATTTCGGCTAATTTTTCTTGAGGAGCAATTCTATATAGGTTGGAAATATGGATTATGTTTTGCGCTTGTTTGCAAATAACATTAGAGAGTCTTTCGTTTGCATGTCCGACGCTTACGACTCCTATTCCGCTTGTAAAATCTATATAATTTTCTCCCTTATCATCCCATAAAGTAGCGTTAAGTCCTTTTTCGAATTTAACATCAAATCTTGCGTATGTGTTTAATAGATATTGCATATAATCTCCTTGGTTTAACTGATATTCACTCAGTGTTTGTAAAGTAAATATATTTTGTTATAATATCAAAAACGGTGAGGAGTTTCAAATGAAAGAGATTAATATTAACGAATTACAAAATCCCGAATATGTTTTAGTAGGTAATAAAAAAATGCGTCTTAGCGATTTAATCGACGAGTATATGGATTTAAAAAAGGTAAATAAAAAAGCCATTAAAAAATATTTGCAAGAAAGAGAATTGAAGCCTTATCAGGCTGAACTTATCAAGATGCAAAAATATCTTGAAGATAATCAAAAAAGAATGATAGTGCTTTTTGAAGGTAGAGATGCAGCCGGTAAAGGCGGGACTATACGAAGAGTCGTAAGATATATGAACGAGAAGCATTACCGTGTGGTTGCGCTCGGAAAACCGAGTGATGTGCAAAAAACACAATGGTATTTCCAACGATACGTCGAGCAATTGCCGCGCGGAGGAGAAGTGGTGCTTTTTGATCGGAGTTGGTATAATCGTGCTATGGTTGAGCCTGTTTTTGGATTTTGCACCGACGAACAATATGAGACTTTTATGCAAGAAGTTCCTATATTTGAAAAATCTCTTGTTATGGAAGATTCTATTTTAGTTAAAATTTATCTTTCAATTTCAAAAGAAGAACAAGCTAAAAGGTTTGAAAAAAGAAGAGTAAACCCCTTAAAACAATGGAAACTAAGCGAAATTGACCTTCAAGCACAAGATAAGTGGGATGAATTCACCGAAATGAAATATAAAATGCTAAAAGCTACTCATACACATTTTGCCCCTTGGACGGTTATTAGAAGCGATAATAAACATCTTGCAAGATTGAACGCTATGAAAGTTATTTTAAATGCTGTTGATTATCCAGATAGAAATGAAGCTCTTGATTATGTTCCGGATGAGGGTGTTGTTGTAAGCGGTGCAAGAGAGATAGAGATAATGGAAGCCGATAGGATAAGAAATGGTAAGTTTGTTAGTTAATTGTTAATAGGTGAAAGTGGTGAAAATGTGAAAATGGTGAAAATGTTGCAATGGAAAATTAAGAATGAAGAATGGATTTTGTTTTTTGAGTAAGGAGAAAAAATGACATACGAAGAAGCAAAAGTAAAATTCGAAAAACTGTTTAAAAACGAAATGAGCGAAAACGAAGCGAAAGAATTGCTTGTGTCACTTTACAAAAAGGGTGAAGAAGCCTCCGAAATAGCAGCGGCTGCGGATGTTATGAGAGAATATAGCATCAAACTTCCAGTTAGTGACGAACTTAGAGATAAACTAATCGACATAGTCGGGACGGGAGGAGATAAAAGCAATAGTTTCAATATCTCTTCCACAACTGCTCTTTTAGTGTCGGCTATGGGATGTTTCGTCGCAAAACACGGCAATAGAAGCATTACAAGTAAAAGCGGAAGTGCGGACATGCTTGAAGCGCTTGGAATTAATTTAAATCTATCTCCTCAAAATCAAGTAAAAATGTTAGAGGAAGTAGGATTTACCTTTATATTTGCAATTAATCACCATCCGGCTATGAAATATATTATGCCTATACGCAAATCTTTAAATCATAGGACTATTTTTAATATGTTAGGACCTTTGACAAATCCCGCCGGTGCAAAAAAATATCTTCTCGGGGTATTTGCGCCCGAATTTGTAGAAAAAATCGCAAGCGCTCTTACTCTTATGGATATTAAAAGCGCAATGGTTGTAAGTTCGCTTGACGGAATGGATGAAATAAGCATACAAGCGCCTACAAAAGCCGTTTATTATAACGGTATAAATTTAAAAAATTTGACGATAATTCCTGAAAATTTCGGATTAAAAGGCAAAAAAGAGAATTTAATCGGAGGAGACGCTAAAGAAAACGCTAAAATAACGAGAGGTATTTTAAGTGGTGAAATAAAAGACGATAAAAGAAACGCCGTGTTGTTAAATGCCGCCGCAGCACTTTTTGTGGATAATAAAGTCAATTCTATCGAAGAAGGTATAAAATCTGCAGCCGAAGCGATTGATAGCGGCAAAGCCGTCAAACATCTTGAAAAGATTGTAAAAGTCAGCAATAATTTGAATTGAGAATGGAGAATTTTGGATTTTAAATTTTAAATTAATTCGTTTTCAGTTTTCGGTTTTTCATTTTCCAAATGTTTCACTCGGTGAAACTGTGAATAGTGATTAGTTATTTAATTAGCGATTGGTAAATATAATACCAAAAAACAAAACAAATCTAACATTTTCACCATTTTCACTATTTGTAAGTTTTGGTGAAAGTGGTGAAAGTGTGAAAATTGTAAGAAGTTTTTTTGATAATGGTATAAGTAGGAGGCTTTGAATGGATAAAAATAGCTTTACCGCTCAAAAAGGATTAAAACTAAAAAGTGAAAAATGAAATTCGGAACACCGGCTTTAGCAGGTAAAACAATGGAAAATGAGGATTTAGGATTTAGGATTGAGGGTTAAGAAATATAATATTTAAAACTTAAAACTAAATCTTAACCCCTAATGAAGGAGAATTGAGAATTGAGAATTAATATTGATAATATTGAAGATTTAGGAAAAGTTGTTGAGTGTATTAAAAAAAGCGGGGAGAATATAATTATTTTAAGCGGGACGCTTGGAAGCGGAAAAACGACGTTGGTTAAAGAGTTCGTTCGTGCTTTGGGTTTGAGTGACGAAGTTACGTCTCCTACTTTCGCAATTCAAAACATTTATGATAACAAGGTGTTTCATTATGATTTGTATAATAAGGGAGCGGATGAATTTTTGTCGCTTGGTATGATTGAGGAGCTTGAAAAGGAAGGCTTTCATTTTATAGAATGGGGCGACGAATTAGAGAGTGTTTTACAAACATACGGGTTTGATTATCTCAAGATAGTTATTACTCTTGAGGATAATAAAAGGATTTTTGAATGTCGATTCTAATTGCAAAAAATTTGAAAAAAGCATTTAAAAAAACACTTATAATAAAAGACGTGTCTTTAAGTCTTAGAAGAGGAGAAGTTGTTGGACTTCTAGGACCTAATGGAGCAGGTAAAACTACATCTTTTTATTTGATTTGCGGACTTTTGCAACCTGATGAGGGGGAAGTTTTGTTGGATGAAAAAAATATAACTAAACTTTCTCTTTGGGAAAAGGCAAGGCTTGGAATTGGTTATTTGCCGCAGGAGAGTTCGGTATTTAGGGATTTGAGTGTTGAGGATAATTTGTATATAATAGCTGAAGAGTATTACGATAAAAAAACTCAAAACGAAAAAGTTGAAG
>CAYSKX010000034.1:0-7150 GCA_964431845.1 uncultured Nautiliales bacterium
ATAGTAAAAGAAATATAAAACAATAAGGAAACAGCTATAAAAACAAGCCATAATTTCGTATCTTCCTTTATTAACGGTTTTTTCTTCGGTTTTATAAAACTATACATTTTTCCTACTCATATCGTTTATTGTTTTTAATATATCCAAGTTTTCAATGGAGCTTTCTATAAAAATTTCATCATTGATGATATTAGTAATATTTTTTTGCATACCTATGGTATCAAAAATAAAAATTTTTTCAACAAAATCCCCATCGCTCTCATAATATTCTTTCAAAGCGGTTTTAATGTATTCTATTATTTTATATTCTACGTTTAAGTGCTCTATATTTTCTTGTTCTATTTCCGTCTCATCCACTTCTTCGATATTTTCATCAAGAGAATCGTCAAATTCTTCTTCTATTATATCCATTCCCGTTATATCTTCTATACCCTCTTCTTCATCTTCATCATCATCATCCAAAAACTCTTCTTCTTTAATATCAAATATATCCGCAAAAAAAGGTAAGTTATCTTTAAATATCAAAACATATGAATAATCATCGGTTACTAAAACATATAAGGCATTGTGTCTAATTGAAGATTTGAAATCTATAACGGCAAAAACTGGATATAAAAAATCTATAAAAGGATAATTTTTTTTAATTTCCATAAGTTCGTATATCGTTGTATAAAAGGAATATTTATTATTAATACATATTGAGGTTATATTTTCTAAATTAATTCCTATTTCTTTATATACACGTTTATCGCACGAAGGAACTACTCCTTGATTTTGAGAAAATATTAAATTTGATACATAAGTTTGAGGATTGTCATCGATAACGGATTTAATATATTTTTTTAAATCTTTTTCATTATCAAACTCTTTGGTTTCACTAAAAAATATTGTCTCTTTTTTGTATTGTTCGTTTAAAAGTTTATAAGTATTATTGACCTGATAAAAAGCTATAAAATTTGGCTTAAAAAATAATTTTTTCAAGAACATAACGGATGTGCCTTTAAATAATTTTGCAATTTTAGCGAATTGCTTAGTTTTGTGTATATTTGTGTGGTTGAAATAAATTCGTGTCCTAATAATTCGCTTACATCGTTTATCCTCGCACCGTTTTGAAGCATATACGTTGCAAAAGAATGCCTAAGTTGATGAGGCGTTATATGAATGCCCTGCTTTTTAAATGCTTTTTGAATTATATATCTTATTTTATCCGCACCCAAGGGAATGCCTTCTTTTTCAAAAAGATACTCTTTTTTCGGATTGATTTTGAGGTATTTATTAATAAATTCTTTTAGTTTAGGATGGATGGGTATTTGTCTTGTTTTGTTGCCTTTTCCTCTTATTTCTATCCATTCACCTTTAATATCGCTAAGTTTTATCCCCGCCGCTTCGCTAATTCTAAGCCCGAGAGAAAAAATTACAGTAATAGCGAGATATTCGTCCATTGTGGCGGATTTTAGTGCTTTTTTGATATGTTCTATACTTACCGGCTTAGGCAGCGTTTTAGGAACTTTTATATGTTCATCACCTACTATTTTAAATTTATAACCTTCGGTTTGCAAAAATTCAAAAAAACTTCTAAGAGCCGATACTTTTTTTGCTATTGTTTTTTTACTAAGTTTTGCTATATGTAGTCTATAAGGAGTTATGTCTATAACATTATCATCCATTTCTATAAAATCCAAAGCTTCGTTTAAAACAATTTCATATGTTTTATGGGTATTAAGGGATTTGGTTTTTTTAACAAAACTAAGAAATTTATTAATCTCTTTTTGCAAAAACTTTTTCATATATGCTTTTCGCCTTTTTATATTGAATTTCTACTTTTTGTTTTAAATCTTCATTTACTAACATAGAATGTGTTAGATTCTTATATTCATCTAAAATAATTTCAAGCATTATTTTTACCTTTAAACGCTCTTTATCCGTTAAATTTTCTTTATTTGCAATAGCTTCTATTTTTTCGAAATATTTTTGAGCATCTTTTAAAAAACTTACCCATTTCTTCGCAATTTGCGATTGAGTATATACCGTAAAAGCCATCCTATTATAAGGGTCTAAAATATATGCTTTTTTTGCCTTTTCATAAGCTTCGTCATATTTTCCGCTTTCGTAATAATACCTCGCCTCCACCGATAAGCGGTATGAATCGTTTAGCATAAAATATAATATAAATCCGATAATAATTATACCAATAAATAATAATAATTTTTTAATACCGAACTCCTTTTTAGAAGCTTTCCGCTTTATACTTTAAGCTTTGGGCGTTTGCGAAGCAAACTAATATATTTCCCCGCTTAATGTATGTTTATTGGCTTTTGTTATTTTAACATCGACAATTTCACCAAGGTATTTATCTTTATGAGGTATTTTTACCGTAAAAAAATTATCACTTTTACCTACTCCCGGTTCATCTATAAGGACTTTGTAAATTTTGCCGATTTGCGAAGCGGCAATTTCGTCAAGTATTTCGCCGTGTCTTTTTTGAAGTTTATAAAGTCTTTCTTTTGCCGTTTGTTTATCTATGTGATTAGGCATATCAGCGGCGGCGGTGAGAGGGCGCGGAGAATATACGAAACTAAAAATCTGCTCGAATCTAACTTTTTCTAAAACTTCCATAGTCTCTTCGAAATCTTTTTCGTTTTCACCCGGAAAACCGACGATTATATCGGTTGTAATTGAAACGTTTGGAATTTGACGCAAAATTTCGCATCTGTTTAAAAACCACTCTTTAGTATAACCTCTTTTCATAGCTTTAAGAATTTTATTGCTTCCGCTTTGCAAAGGAAAATGAATATGTTTGCAAATTTTAGGATTTTCGGCAAATTCTTTTAAAAATTCGTTATCGGCGTGTAAAGGGTGAGGAGACATAAACCTGATACGTTCAATCCCGTCGATTTTGCTAACTTCTTGCAAAAGTTTCGTAAAATCGACTTTTGGATGATTTATGCTAAATCTTTTGCCGTAATTATTTACATTTTGACCAAGAAGCGTTATTTCTTTAACTCCGTCTTCAGATAGCGAAATAATTTGCTTTAATATCAAATCCATTGGAATTGAAAGCTCTTTTCCTCTTGTTTTCGGGACTATACAATAAGAACACTGTTTATCGCATCCGACCATTATATTGATAAAATCTTTATAGGGATTTTTTCTTATGTTTTTAAACACATATGTCGTATCGTCGTAGTTTATATCGGTAATAACGGCTTTTGGAGTATGGACGGCTTCTTTGATACGGCTTACGTTTCTTGCACCGAGGACGAAACTCACATAAGGCGCTCTTTTTATAATCTCTTCTTTCATATGAGATGCTACGCATCCGCATACTCCGAATTTCGCATCGGGATTTTTCTTTTTTAAAGCACCGAGTTCGGAAAAAAGCTTAGCAACCGGTTTTTCTCTAACCGAACATGTGTTTATGAGTATAAGCTCGGCGTCTTCGGGATTTTGCACCGTTTCATATTCGTCCGAAAGTTCCGCAACAATATGTTCGGAATCCTTTACGTTCATTTGACACCCGAACGTTTCGATATAAAGTTTTTTCATTTTGATTATTATTTTTCGTGTTGTGGTGTATTTGTTTGCATTTCTTTTATACTCCATAATCCGATTGCAAGTGCAATTAATCCTATCGTTGTAACGATAATTTGTCCTATCATTTTAATTCTCCTTGAATATATATACCGACTATCATAACAAAAAATTCTACAAAAAACTCAATTAATTAAAAACATCAATTGTTTCGTCATTTGTTCCGTTAATACATTAATAAATACAAATAAATACACCAAGTCCCGCATTTTCAATAATTTTACCGACTAAAGTCGGCGTTACATTCGGCAAACGGAAAACAAAAATTCATAATTCATAATCCAAAATTAATTCTCAATTCTCCCTCTGCACCCCAAAAAATCTGACGATTCTCCGGGGACCCCGCCTCTTGCACCCCAAAAAATCTGGCGATTTTCCGGGGACCCCGCCTCTTGCACCCCAAAAAATCTGACGATTTTTCGGGGACCCCGCTTTCTTAATTCTATATAATATGAAGTTCATACATATAAGAACTTTCATCAAGCCCGTATTTTACCTCTCTAAAATAGACTGAATACCCTTGCTTTTCAAGTTTGTTTATTAAGTTTTTGAGATCCTTATAAGAAGTATTTTTGTGAAAATAAAAAAACGAATTGGGTTTAATCTTTTTTAGAAAATCTTTATAATTTTTTTCGATAATATTATTGCTGCTACTAACAAGTTTTAACTTCATATGTGTCCTTTTACTATGGTTTTATTAAAAATTTTTGTAAAATTATACCTAAAAAAAGTGGGTAGTATGTAGTGAGTAGTAAGTAGTCATTAATATAACCCAAACTGCTAGTTAAGTTAACATATTTTTTACTACCTACTACCCACTACCTACTACTAACTAAGATAAAGGAAACCCGTGGAAAAAGTATTGGATTTATTATCACTTGTAGCAAATGAAAAAGGACTTGATTTTGACGAAGTAAAAGAAGCTTTTAAACGCTCCGTTATAAAAACGGCGAAAAAAGTGCTAGGCGATATTGACGTAGAAGTCGATATACAAGAAGGAGAGCTTAAAATTTATCAGATTTTTGAAGTTAGAAACGACGATATAGCGCTTGATGAACCGGAGAAGTATTTCTATCTTGACGAAGCGAGAGAATTTGACCCTAACGCTCAAATAGGCGATAAATTAAAAGTGGAACTTGATTTAAGCAAACTTGGGCGTAGCGGTGCTATGTCGCTTCAAAGAGAGTTCGAAAAAGAAATTACGAGACTTCTTGAAAACGAAATATATAGAAAATTAATTTCTAAACTAAATACTATCGTTAGCGGAGAAGTCGTTAAAGTAGATAGCGAAGAAAATACATGGGTAGAGATTGAAGGTGTTAAAGGTGTTTTACCTATGAGAAACAGAATAAAAGGCGAAAAATTCGAAACAGGAGAGGTATTAAGAGCGTTGCTTAAATATGTACATTTCGATACAAATAGAGGAATAATGATAGAACTTAGTAGAACCAATCCGAGATTTTTAGAAAAATTAATAGAATCCGCTGTCCCAGAGGTTAAAGACGGAATAATCAAAATTCACACAAGTGCGAGAATTCCGGGAGTTAGAAGCAAAGTAGCGGTAAGTTCTATCAATCCGAGAGTTGAGCCTATAGGCACTATAATAGGAAAAAACGGGGTTAGAATCAATTCCGTATCCAACGAATTAAACGGAGAAAATATAGATATAATAGAATATTCCGACAAACCGGAAATTTTTATAGCCAGAACTCTTTCTCCCGCAATTGTTAAAAATGTTCAAGTTAATGAAAAAAAAGCCATAGCTATAGTGGAGGTTGACCCTGACCAAAAAGCCAAAGCTATAGGTAAAAACGGCATAAACATTACACTTGCCGGAATGCTTACGAAATACAAAATAGAACTCAAAGACGCTGAAGAGAAAACGAAAGATACGAGTAAACTTGAAAGTCTGTTTAAAATTTAATAATAAAAGAGATTAAGGGTTAAAGAAAAAAAGGGATTTAGGGGAAAGGAAGGAAATTTCGGATTATAGATTTTGAATTTTGAATTTCCGTTTTCTGTTTTCCGAACATCTTTTAGCTTTTATACAAAGGATTTTGATGCGTTATTTTTACGTTTCGTTTATTATAGCCGTAATAGGTTTGGGAATTGCGTTTTTTATAGGCGGATTCGGTGCCGTATATTTAACCGCGATATTAGCGATATTGGAAGTATCGCTATCATTTGACAATGCCGTTGTTAATGCGAAAATTTTAAAAGATTTCGATAAAGTTTGGGAAAAAAGGTTTTTGACCTGGGGGATGGTTATAGCGGTTTTCGGAATGAGATTCGTTTTTCCCATACTAATAGTGGCTATAGCTGCAAATATGGGAGTAATGCAAACACTAAACATAGCGATAAACCATCCGCAAGAATATCTTAAAGTGCTTTTAAAAAGCGAAGATTTAATATATGCTTTCGGAGGGGCGTTTTTGTGGCTTGTGTTTACCGATTTTTTGTTTGAAGATAAGAAAGTTAGATGGATAAAACCCGTTGAAAGATACGCCGAAAAGTTAGGTCGGGTTAATAATATTTCTTTAATTGTAGCTACGTTAATCGGAATTGTAATTATTTACGATTCAAAATCTTATGAAATAGGAATTGCATATCTTTCTGGCATACTTACATATTCTTTACTTAACGGCATAAATGAAGCGTTTGCAACCGAAGGTGTAAAAAACGGACTAATGGGATTTTTGTATCTTGAAATGCTTGATGCAAGTTTCAGTTTCGACGGAGTTATAGGAGCTTTTGCTATTACGGGAAATATATTTTTGATTATGATAGGGCTTGGAATCGGAGCTATGTTTGTTAGAAGCCTTACTATCTGGATGGTAGAAATCGGCGTTTTAAACGAATACAAATATCTCGAACACGGCGCACATTACGCAATAGGGGTTTTAGCAATAATTATGCTTTTAAAAATTTTTATGCATATAGGAGAAGTTTTGACGGGAACTATCGGACTCGGGCTTCTTGTTGTAGCTTTTTTGCATTCAAAAATCGAAAACACTTTCAAGAATCAAGCCGTTTAAAAATTATATTTCTCAAAACAATTCTAAGCCGTTTCATTTTAATTGTTTTGAAACAATATCAACTACGATTAGTATTACAAATTTGCATATAATACCGACTCGTAACTGATAAAATAACATAAACAGCCCTAAATGTGAAAGGTGAAAGGGTATTTAAAGTAAAAGTTCTAAATTTAAGGAGTTGCGATAATTCCGAAAAGGCACTGTTTAACTCCCGTCATTTCGTCTGCTTGTTTGATTTGTTGATAAAAATCATCCTTTAGAGGATTGCCTTTTAGATTTATTCTGATTTCCGTAATATATCCGTTTTTGCATATCATTTGAAATTTTCTCGCACTTCCTTTGCCGAATATTTGAGAAAAAAGCCATCTCATTCTTTTAAGAGAAAGTCCTTGCCCCATATGCATATTAAAATATTGCAAAATCGAAGTTTCGTTGAATTGCTGCGTATATTTGATAGCTTCCGTAAAATAAGTTTGCGCATCCGTGCCAAAACATGTTCCGTGTTTTTTCCATGCGCATTT
>CAYSKX010000035.1:0-6953 GCA_964431845.1 uncultured Nautiliales bacterium
ATATTGCTTTTAATTTATAATTTTTCACTTTACACTTTACACTTTTCATTTTGCACTTGGAACTTGGCAACTTCTCAATTCTCAATTCTCCATTCTCAATTAATCTTTAAGTCCCACTCTCACAGCTTCTTTTAGCGACGTTTCGCCGTTTTGTAAAAGTTCTAACAAATTTTCTTTTAATGTTTTCATACCATGATTTATCATAGCGTTTTTAAGCTCTATATCGTTCGTTCCTTTTGCTATCATCTCTTTTATTTCGTCGTTCATTATAAATAACTCTCCTATTGCTCTTCTTTTTACAAATCCCGTAAAATTACATTTTGCGCAACCGTTTGCTTTATAGAGTTTTGTGATTTCATATTTTTTCAAATTAGGATATTTTTGTTTGATTTTTTCTATTTCTTCGAAACTTTTTTCGCTATCGTCTTCTATTTTGCATTCGCATAAAACTCTTACTAATCGTTGAGAAAGTATTCCTATTAAACTTGAAGCTATCAAAAAGGGAGGAGTTCCCATATCCATAAGCCTCGTTATCGTGGCGGCGGCGTTATTTGTATGAAGAGTTGAAAGCATAAGATGCCCCGTAAGTGCCGCTTGGATAGCTATCGTTGCTGTTTCTTTATCTCTTATTTCTCCTACCATTATAATATCCGGATCTTGCCTTAGAATACTTCTAAGTCCCGCGCTAAACGTTAAACCGACTTTAGGGTTTACTTGAATTTGATTAATATTATCTGCTTTATATTCCACCGGATCTTCTACGGTGATTATATTTTTTTCGGATGTAGCTATTGTTTGAAGAAAACTGTGAAGAGTTGTAGATTTACCGCTTCCGGTAGGTCCGGTTACCAATATCATACCGTATGAGTGCTCAAGCAATTCTTTAAAACCGTTTGTTATTATTTTATTAAACCCAAGCTCTTGAAGATTTGGAATATCCTCACTTTCCATCAAAAGTCTCATAACGGCTTTTTCTCCGAAATAAGTAGGAATAACGGATACCCGAATATCAGTTGTTTTTTGTGCTATTTTTATTTGAGTCCTACCGTCTTGCGGAATTCTTTTTTCGCTTATATCGAGATTTGAAATTACTTTTATTCTATTGATAATCAAATTGACTATATTCTTAGGAAGGCGACTTTGGGTAATAAGCACTCCATCTATTCTAAATCTAATAAGTCCGAAAAGTTCATGCGTTTCTATGTGAATATCGCTTGCTCTTTTTTTGACGGCTTGAAAAAACATAGAATTTACGAATTTGATAATAGGGGCGGAGTTTTCGCTACTTAAAATATCAAGAGAACCTTTTATAAAATCATCTAAGCTAAAATCCTCTTCAATTTTTTCAAGAGAGGAATCTTCAAGGTCTTTTTGTGTTTGAACTTCAAGAAATTGATTAAGAAGCCTTTCATATGATTCATCATCCGTTAGCACCACTTCAAGGGGCACGCATGCTTTGTTGTAATAATTTAACGCATCAATAAGTCCTTTTTGAGTTGTAAAAAAATACTCTTTATTTTCTAATTTCCCGGGTAATAAATTGTATTTAATTCCTTTTTCAATATCGAAATCTTTAATATCTATCGATTTGGGATTAATATTGTTAATGCTCTTCATTTTTATTCTTTATTTTTTTAATTAATTTATTTACGAACTCTTTTTCAAGTTTATTGAGTTTTGCAAGAGTGAGTCTTAATTTATCCAAATCTCCGCTTTTCTTTACGATGTAAGGAGTTAGAACTATTACAAGTGTCGTTTTGTCGTTGTTTTGGACTTTGTGTCTAAAAAGCGCTCCGAGTAACGGTATATCTCCAAGTAAAGGCACTTTTTGCATAGTTATATCTTTATTGTCTCTTACAAGTCCGCCTACTATGATACTTTGACCGTTATTTACTATCGTTGTGGTATCGATATCTCTTTTTGAAGTTGTTGGAAGCGTAGCATCTGGAGAACCCGGCAAAATATCTTCAACTATGGCTTTTATATTTAATGATACTTTGTCATCGCTATCTATTCGAGGTTTGATTTTGAGTGTAAGTCCTATATCTTGCCTTGAATACGATTCGCTTGTAGTTGTTGATGTAGTTTTTCCGGTTAATACGGATATCGTTTTACCTACATAAATTGTAGAAGGAGTATTGTTTATACACAAAATCGAAGGTTCGCTCAATTTTTTAGCCGCTCCGTAAGTTTCAAGCAAATCAAACGTAGCTCCGAGCGCAAGTCCTTGTTTAATAGTAGGTATAGATAATCCTAAATCCCCCGGAGTAAATGCAAGTGACGGACCTCCGAGATTTGCGCTTAACGTATAAATCCCATTATTAGTGGCACTCCCGGCAACTAATCCGAGTTTTGAGCCTATTTGTGAAGCTTTGGTATTGGAAATTTCAAGTATCCTTGCTTTTACATAAACTTGTTGCTTAGGCACGTCAAGTGCGTTTATTATCGTTTTGACAGTATCTAATTGTTCGGAAGTTGCGAGAACAATTAACGAATTCGTTTCTTTATCGGCGGTAATTGACGGTTTGTTTTTTTTGTATTTTACCGAAACGATTTTTGATAAAACTTTTTCGATATTGCTTACATCCGAATTTTTAAGCGTAATAACTTCGGTTTTTTGATTTAAAGGCACCGGTTTTTTATCTAATTTTCTTATAATATTAACAATTTCTTTTACTATTTTTATAGGACCTACTACAATAATTGTATTAGCATTACCGTTTAAGATTATTCTGTATTTAAACGTTTTAATATCATACATAGTTTTTGCTATATCGTTTATTTGCGAATATATTTTTGCGCTTGAAGCATTTTTTAGATTAACAAATTCAACAATATTTTTATTTTCGGTGTCTATTCTTTTTAAAATTTCTTTTATTATTTTGAGATTTTTCGGATAATCGGTAACTATTAGTAAATTTTTATTCTGATTTATAATCATTCTTCCAAAACGACTCAAAAGATAATTAACTTGCGAATATGCAAGTCTAACGTTTATATTTTCAAGAGTAATTATATCCGTTTCGATTTGATTTAGAGTATTGTTATTAGCAAGAGGAGGAGCATCTTTTAACGCTTCGTTTTGTTTTATAACTTTCAAAAATCCATTATCTTCTTTTAGCGTATATCCTTTTGATTGTAAAATATTTAACAAAATATCGTAAATTTCGTTTTCATTTACAGGTTTAACGGATATGAAATTTACTTTTCCTTTCAAAGGGAAAGTTATAAGTATATTTTTATTTGTAATTTTTGCAACCATTTTTACGAAATCGCTAATTTCGAGGTTTGTAAAATTAAGCTCAATTTCTCTTGCATTCAGTATCAATATAAATAACAATAAAATTTTAATCCATTTCATAATAAAGCACCTTTGTTTGATTGTTTCTTTTTATTTTTATTTCAAATTCGTCAAATTTATCGGCATTTTTATATAAATTCCATGCATCTTGATCGTTTTTTAATTTTCTACCATTTATTTCAAGTAAAATATCACCTTTTTTTAGTCCTATTTCATCAAATATAGATTTGGGCTTGACAAAGGTTATTTTATAACCGTTTTTCGTTTTAATAATACCGATATTTTGCCACACTTTAAGAAGATTTTTTTTATATTCGAAAAAAACTTTTTTTTCGATTTTTATCGGATAATCGACACTTTCAATATTATTAGCATAATTTTTAAAACCTTTAAATTCCATTCTTTCAAACTCTATTTTATAATTTTTACCGTTTTTGTTAAAAATAGCGCTTCTTGGATTTATTTTTATTAATTTATAACCGTTATAAAAAGCGTTTAAATCGACAAAATGCGTTTTACCTTTATCTTTTATAACGATAAATCCGTTTTTGCCGTTATTATAAATTGCTTTTAGTTTTATATTTTTTAACGAATACGTAGGAGTGGTAGGTTTTATTTCGGATGATGTTCGAGATGTAAAAAAAAGTTTTGTTAAATTGATATTATAAAAATTATATCCTTTATCAAAATTTACATAAAATATCGGGATTTTAGGTAAAAATAAAAAAACAACGAACCAAAAAACAACACCTAATAAAAAAGGCAGCGCAAAAAACTTAAAATTTCGCATAATAGTAATATCCTTTTTTGTCTTTTTTAAGCAATTTTTTTATTTCTTTGTTCGTTATGTTTTTTATATAAATTTTAACGATTTTTGTTAAAACGTCTATTTTTCCTTCAATAATACCGAAATTGCTTTTACCCGAAATTTCAATATTCAAAGGGTTTGTTACGCAATAAGTCGCATTTAAATTCAGTTTGTAATTTTGCAAAAAGTTAATATTTTCGCATTTCAAAGCGTTATAAAAAATAAAAGGATAAAATTTACAACTTTTAAACGTTACCATATCTAAATCATTTACATAAACCGTCGCGTTTTTAAGTGTGAGAACAAAAAAATCGTCTTTTATATCCGAATTGATATAAATATTTTGCGTTTTTAAGAATTCTTGAAGCTTAAAATATAAATTGCTTTTTGGCATCAAAAGTATTTAAGCACTTATACATCCCGCTATAATTAATATAAATCTCCTTTTAATATCTCCGCTTTTAAAGAGAAACCTTCGATGTTAAATTTGCTTATTTGATAATTACCTCTAAATAATACATTTTGTATTTTCGTCATTTTACGTTTATTTATATTTTTGCAAGTAAGAATTAATTTTTGAGATGAATTTTCTATTTTGCAAAATTTTAACGTTTTTAATTTATCTATATCCGATAGAGAATTTTTTAAATAAGCTATTTCTTTTATTTTTTTCTCAAAACGAATGAAATTTTTATACTCTTGCATAGCTTTCGTTTTGTTGGTTTTATAAAATTTTACGCTAAAAATCGTTAGCAAGACACCAAGTGTTATTAGTAAATAAAACGTTTTTTTATTCATGTGAAAGCTTTGCTTTGTATTTTTTATTTGCAAAAGTTGAAATGACGTTAAATCTTTTTTTAAAATAAAAATCTAAATTCTTATTAATTTGAACAATTATATCGTAAAAATTCGAATCAAAGCTTAATTTTATAAATTTATCGTTTTTCGATAAAGGCGTTTTACTGAAAAATTCCAAATCTTTTTTAAGTAATTTTATTTTTTGGTATTTGATTTTTAGGGTATTATATATGGCATTCAATTGAAAAGAAGTTGAAGGTAAATTGTATTTTTTCGTTAATGCGATTTTTTTGTTTTCTATATCCGATACGGTATTTTTATATATAAATCCCTGCGTTAAAAAAACTATATTAAATATCAAAAAAAACGCAGCTATCATAACAACGGAAGATGTTTGTAAATTTATCGTATCCAATACGACGGCGTTTTTTGATAGTTTAATATTTGATAAATCCAAACTTTTGCAATTTTTATCTTTAGGAAAACAAAAAAGTATATCTTCTATTTTTTTTATAGAATGATTACCGACATTAATGCAATCATATTCATAAAGCTCACTTTGAGCAAGGTATAGAGATTTTATATATTTTTTATCTATTTTTAAATCAAGATTTTTTTTAATTGCGTAAGCAAAAAACTTATTATCGACTTTTATCGCTCCGAAAATATAATCCCCTTCCAAATCAAACATATTTCTTGCTATTCGCTTCGCTTGATGAAACGAACGGATGGGAATTTCTATTTTTTTTATCCAATAATATTGAGGTGAGAGAATAACGTTTACAGGCTTATTCACAATTTCATCAAAATCTTTAGTATATAGTATCGTATCCAATATTTATGACCTTTTTAGAGCTAACATCGTATATTATTTTTATATTTTGAGCGTTATAATTTATTTCGGTTTTTATAAAATAAGTATGTGTTTTATCAAACGAAATTATATCTAATTTTTCGATAATTTTTTTATTTTCTTCGTATCGAGATATTTCTTCACACGAATATACGTTAAATACAAGTCCGAGATACGAGGCTATATTTTTATCTATTCTTTCGCAATCTATCGGATAAAGCTTTTTTTCTCCAAAATAAATCAGCTTTCGCCATGGAATTTTGAAAATATTTTTATCTCTTCTTTCGTTTGCATAAAATTTAAGAATTTTTTCGAAATGTTTATACGAATATATTTTGCCGTTTGGAAATTCGGGATTTGTTAATTTTATTTCACTAAAAGCGTTTTTTTCTTCCGTATCGCTATCAATAGTATCTTCGATTAAATCTATAAAATATTCCGGGTCTTTTACATTATAAAATTCAAGTATATCGTATAAATATTTGCGGATATAAGGCGACTGAGTCGTTAGCGAAATTTCGTTGATATTGATTTTGTCAAATAGAGGCGATATTTTAATATTAAGTAACGTATCGGCGTAATTAAGTTTATATCTTTGAAAAAGCATATCCAAATCTTCGTTTGAATTTATATCATCGGAAATATCGGATAATATATCCTTAATATTTTTAATAATCAAAGAGTTTTGAGCTATGCTTTTATAAAAAACGTTTTGAGCCGTAAATTTATCATATACACCGAAAATAGAATTGATAAGCGTAACAATAATACTAAGAAATATAAGCGTAACAAAAAGAGCGATAGATTTTCTCAATTTTTCACCTTGTGTAAATTACTCTCAAATTTTATCATAATTTACAAAATCGATTAAATGTTTAACTAATCTTCACAAAGCTATTGATTCTAAAATTCAACGACGGGAGTTAGGGTTGAGAAGGAGGTATTTGAACTTTATACCAAAAAACAAAACAAATCCTAATGCTTTCAAAAAAGCCATGGATGATTTTGAAAGAAAAGATAATGAATTGTTCAATAATTACAATATGGGACTTGACACAAATTCACCTGGTGTGAATAGCTAAACAAAGTTTAAGACTCTATCCTTTCTGATTTAGAAAGAAAATTCTTTGGTGATTTTGTTAAAAAAGCACAAAAAGTGCTTTTAAAATTTTTTAGTATTTACTTCTTCAAGT
>CAYSKX010000036.1:0-6917 GCA_964431845.1 uncultured Nautiliales bacterium
TAATATTTCTTCTTTTGAAAAATCTTTGGTATGGGTTAAATGTTTTGACATTTATTTCCTTTTTTGTATAATTTTACTATATTTCAAACAAAAAGGAGAAAAAATGGGATTCGGAACAATCTTAGTGGCTTCATTTATCACAACTTTTGCATTTATAGGTTTGGTATATTACTATATGATGCAAGCCGGGGCTGAAGCTTAATTTTTAAGTTTCAGATAAACTCTGAGCGGTGGAGGGTAACCTTCTACCGTTTTGCTTAAATCCTCATTAAGAAAACTATTCAAACTTTCACCCTCAATCCATTCGGTTTTGCGCTGTTCTTGTAAATCGGTGTATCTTTTACCCAAAAATTCCACGTCTTTAAATTTGGCTTTTTCTATCCAATTATACAAAGCTTTTAATGTCGGGATAAAATAGACGTTTTTCATTTTTTGATACCGAACGGGACATAACGCTATTTCTTCATTTCCTTCGATAATTAACGTATCGAGAATAACTTCTCCATTGTTATTAAGTCCGGCTTTTAGCTCTTTTAGCATTGTAATCGGATCCGCTCTATGGTATAAAACCCCAAGACAAAAAATAGTATCGAATTTTTTTTCGTAATAAGGAATATGCTCAACTCCAAGAAGCTTATATTGTATATCGCTTTTTATAAAAAAATTGATAAATTCGAACTGTAAATTAAAAAGCGCGCTCGGATCAAATCCCGTAATGCTTTTTGGTTTCATTTCAAGCATTCTAAACATATAATATCCGTTATTGCATCCCACATCCAAAACGTTTTTGTTTTCAAGGTTTAAGTGAGGTTTTATAATATTGTATTTGATATAGCTTCTCCACTCTGCATCAATAAACAAATCGTTGATTTTAAAAGGTCCTTTTCTCCAAGGTTTTAGCATTTTTGCTATTTTTTTTATTTCACTTGTATTTTTTTCGTTTGTATCAGTTTTAATTTCTATAATATTGTCAAATTTTATATTTTTAATTCTCAATTCTTCATTCTCAATTCTCCATTTTACAATTTTGTTATATATTGGCTTAATATTTTTCCATTCAAACCATTTTTGACGCTCTTTTAATATGTTGTTTATGTTCATAAATTTGCCTTTTTAATGAAATTGAGTTTTAGAAAAATATCATTATTCGTTATAATAATCCGAAATTTTCAAAAGATTTAAGTAAAATTTATCAAATTTCAACAAAAAAATCTTTTTTTTAAGTAAAAATCAAGAAAATATATTAAAATTTTATCAAAGAAAACAATTTTGTTTATATTGCAAACAATTTTTAAAAAAATGAAAAAATCACGATAAACAATACATAAAAATTATAAAGTTTTAATTGATTATAGAGTTAATAAAAAGATATTTAAACATAAAGGATAGCTGATGAAATGGGATTTGACACCGCTTTTTAATTCGATTAACGAAGCCGAAGAATTTTTAGAAGAGGCTTTATTTAAAGCGATAGAATTTGAAAAAAAATACAAAAACAGACTTTATACTTTAAACGGTGAAGAATTTGCTCAAGCATTGAAAGAATACGAAGAAGTATTAGAAAACATAGGAAGAAGCCTTACTTACGTATATTTGGAATTTGCAACTGACACTTCAAAAGGCGCTGTTTTGTCGGAATTTCAAGAAAAAGCCAATAAAATTCAAGAGCATTTGATATTTTTCGAACTTGAATTTATATATTTGCCTCTTGATAAACAGCAAAAATTCATAGATAACGCCGGAGTTTATAAATATTATCTAATTCACTTGCAAGAAGAAGCTCCGTATAAGCTAAGCGAAAAAGAAGAAAAAATCTTAATGAAAAAAGATTTAACCTCTTCAAGTGCGTTTAGTAGACTTTTTGACGAGCATATAAGTAGGATTAGATTTTTTTTAAACGGAGAAAACTTAAGCGAAGAAGAAGTTTTAAGCAAACTATACTCATCCGATAGAAACGAAAGAAAAAAAGCTCAAATTTCTTTGACTCTCGGGTTAAAACCTCATCAAGAGTTATTTGCTTATATTTATAATCAAATCAAAAAAGATTACAAAATTGATTTTTGCGACATAAGAGGATACGAAAACGTAGAGGCCCCACGACACTTAAACAATAAAGTCACCGAAAAAAGCGTAAACGCGCTCATCAAAACGGTAAACGAAAACACTTACATAGTTGAGGAGTATTACAATATCAAAAAAGAGCTCTTAGGATACGATAAACTTTTTGATTACGACAGATACGCACCTCTTAAATTTAGCGAAACACAAGAGGAGATTCCTTTTGAAAAAGCGAAAGAAACGGTATTAAAAGCATTTAAAAACTTTTCGAATAGATTTTACGAAATAGCGCTTAAAGCATTTGAAGAAAAATGGATAGATGTTTATCCGAAAGAAAACAAACGAAGCGGGGCATTTTCGCACTCTGCAACTCCAAACGCTCATCCTTACGTTTTGCTAAACTACACAAATCAAAGAAGAGACGTTTTTACCTTAGCGCATGAATTAGGACATGCAATTCACCAATACCTTGCAAGAGACGTAGGATATTTAAATCAAGACACTCCTTTAACAACGGCGGAAACGGCAAGCATTTTCGCCGAAATGTTACTATTTGAAGAGCTTAAAACCTCTCTTTCAAAAGAGGAGCTTTTAGAAATATACGCTTCAAAACTCGAAGATATTTTCGCTACGTTATTTAGACAAATAGTATTTACCAATTTCGAAAGAAGAGTTCATAATCAAGGAGAATTAAAACCTCAAGAATACAATAAAATCTGGATGGAAGAAAATCAAAAAATGTTTAATAAAAGCGTCACTCTTACGCAAAATTACGAAATTTGGTGGAGCTATATTCCGCATTTTATTCATTCACCATTTTATTGCTATTCGTATTCATACGCGCAACTTCTCGTTTTGACGCTTTATAAACTATATAAAAACGGCTTTGAAAATTTCGAAGAAAAATATATAAATTTCCTATCCCAAGGCGGCAGTATTCCTCCGAAAAAACAGCTTGAAATTTTTGGAGTGGATATAGAAAACGAAAATTTTTGGCAAAACGGCATAGAAATGATAAAAGAGATGCTAAACGAATTCAAAACGTTAAAGGATGATCATGTTAATCAACCTTCCTAAGTTTAGAAACTTAAAAACAAAACATGCAAAAGAGATTTTAAACCTATTACTCGAACAAGACGAACCGTTTAATGTCTTAGCTCACACTCCGGCGATAAGTTTCGACCCCGAATTACCCTCACACCTAACAGAGCGCTTCACGGACGCGATACTTTTCGCAATTGCGAATTATACTCTCCAAAGCGCTTATATAACGGACGAATCTTTTGTATTCGAAGCGGGTTTCGGTGAAGAAAACATAGGAAGCATAGTAACGGTGCCGATTGAAAATATTATACAAATTACACAAGAAGAAATTCCTTTGTTTGTAAATGTAACAGCTACGTTGCCTAAAGAAAAAAAACCTAATCCTTTCGCTTTGAATCCTCGCAATAAAAAATTTATAAAAGATTGATTTTTAATTATAAATTTTGAATTTTAAATTTTGAATTGAGGATTTAGATTTTATACCAAAAAAACAAAACAAATCTGACATTTTCACCATTTTCACTATTTGTAGGTTTTAGTGAAAGTGGTGAAAGTGTGAAAATGTGAAAGTGGTGAAAGTGTGAAAATGTGAAAGTGGTGAAAGTGTGAAAATTGTAAGAAGTTTTTTTTGTAATGGTATTAGATGTTACAAAAAACGGATTACAGAAAAATCAAAATCCAAAATCTATAATCCAAAATTCAAAATTATCATTACATTAATATTTAAAATCTTCTACGTTTTTATGTAAAAATTTGATTTTATCTTCTATTAAATCAATTTTTTGGTTTATTTCGTTTAAAATACTTACCAATTTTTCACCGTCACTGATAGTAGTATCTATTTCACTAATTATGCTAAAAGAAGTATCTTTTATTAAAGTAATAGTTGAAGATATTTCATTTGTAGCGCTTTGGCTTTTTTCGGCTAATTTACGCACTTCATCCGCTACAACGGCAAAACCTCTTCCATGCTCACCGGCTCTTGCGGCTTCTATTGCTGCATTAAGAGCTAATAGATTAGTTTGATCAGCTATATCTTTAATTAAATCAATCATTGTTTCTATAGATGCGGTGGAATCTTCTAAAGATTTTGCTTTTTGCATTAAATTTTGTTGTGTCGTTTGAAAATCGTTAGTTGCCCAATTTAGAGAATTATTAAGAATTTCTTTCGTTTCAGCAGACATAACCCCCACTTCATTAGAAGCAGTTTTTATACCTTTGATTATTTCTCTCAAAGATAAAATAATATCGTTAATAGGCTTTTCCAATAACTTTACT
The DNA here is from genome assembly GCA_964431845.1 of uncultured Nautiliales bacterium. GTDB lineage: Bacteria > Campylobacterota > Campylobacteria > Campylobacterales > Nautiliaceae > Nautilia. Next base: position 4,381 of record CAYSKX010000036.1, read on the forward strand.
TCTTTATGCTTAACATTTATAAGTTCTTTTAAATCTTTTTTGGATATTTTTTTCAATTTTTGTATCAAAGGTCCCACTGCGTCTTCGAGATATTTTTGTCTTTGCGAGAGTTCTTCTCTTCTATCGCGTAAAATTACATACGTCCTATCCAATTCACCGTTTATAAAAATAGGCACTACATATACAAAAACAGGAACTATTTCATGTTCTTTGTTTAAAATCTCACTAAAAGCATAACCCGCTTTTCTTTGCTGTTCTACTTGTTTGACAATTTTGCATACTTTACATTCACTTGGATTTTGAGGCCATAAAATTTTGGGCGCTTGGGGAGGAGAAAGCTTTTTTATTTCCTCAAACGAGCAATTTGTAATTTTTTCAAACATAGCATTGACTTCAAGGACGTCTCTTTTCGGATTAATAGCAAATATAGCTACCGGATAATTATTCTTGTATTGTTTCCAATAATAAAGCTCTTTTTCTTCAATTTCAAAAAGAGCTTTAATTTTTTCTTCTATATTATTGCTTTTTAGTTTTCTTTTTATTTCATCACTAATATAAACATATTTATTGTTAAGAACTTTTTTTATTTTCTCTTCAACAAAAGAAAAATCATATTCTTTTTGTTTTTTACGAAACCACATAATTATTCCTTTAGTCGATTACCCCGCCCGACAAAAGACGGGACAATTCTTTATCAAAATGAATATCTATCCGAACCATATAATAGCATATCACTCCTCCTCAGTCAAGAAAATGTTGAATTTTTAATGTTGAATTTTGAATTTTGTATAAAGAGTTTAGGGTTGAGGATTTAGAGTTTTTAATTCAAAATCAATTCATACCTACTAAAGTCGGCGTTACATTCGGAAAACAGAAAACAGAAAACGGAAAACGGAAATTTTCCATTTTCCATTTTTCACTGTTCACCCTTTTTCACCCTCTTTCACTCTTTTTCACCATTTTCACTCTTTTCACCCTTTTCACATTTTCACCCTTTTCACATTTTCACCTATAACATTTACTTATAAAAAAGAATATAATACAATTTTTGTATTATTTTATGTTATAATCATCAGAAAAAAAGGAATTGCAATGAAAAAATACACGCCGATTTATTTCTTAACGTCTCTTGGTGCCGGTGGTTTGGCAGTTTCGTTTTATATTTATTTTTTATTTCTCATTCCTCACAAAGGTGTGCCGTTAGCGACGTTTGATCATATCTATGCTACATTTTCAAATACTGCAATTTACAACAAAATTGCTATTGTTTTCGTTGTTTTGAATATTATTTATTTTTCTTATAAGCACATCACTTTGCTTATATGGAATATAAAAGAATGGAACAAATTTAAAAAAACAACCGATTATACGAATATCAAAGGCACGTTAAAAGAAATTTCGTTTATGGCGATTCCTCTTACTTACGCTATGACTATTAATGTTACGTTTGTGCTTGGTGCCGCGTTTGTGCCTCATTTGTGGAGTATAATTGAATATATGTTTCCGCTTGCGATTATTGGATTTATAAGTGTAGGAATATATGCTCTTAAAATTTTCGGAGAATATTTTATTCCACTTATATTAAACGGAAACAAAAAATGGGAAGAGAATAACAGCCTTGTTCAATTGCTGTCAGTTTTTGCTTTTGCTATGATAGGAGTCGGATTTGCGGCACCGGCTGCTATGAGCCATATAAAAGCCGTCAATGCCGTTAGTATTTTTTTCTCGTTTTTGTTTTTAGGTGCCGCTATTGTCCTTGGTGTTTTTAAAACTATCTTAGGATTTCACACCATTATCAAAAACGGTCTTGATGAAAAATCCGCACCGTCTCTTTGGATAGGTATTCCTATATTTACGTTAATAGGTATCGCATTTGTAAGAGATACTTTCGGACTAGGGCATCACTTTAGTGCACATGCCAATTTAAAAGCGACACTATTTATGCTAACCGGTTCTATATTTGCATTTCAAATTCTTATGGGATTATTCGGTTATGTAGTATTAAAAAAAGTTAATTATTTCGAAAAATATATTCACTCGAATGAAAAAGATCCTACTACTTACGCATTAATATGTCCGGGAGTTGCGTTTTTCGTATTTGGAATGTTTTTTATTCAATGGGGATTGGTATTTAACGGAGTATTTGCAAAATATTCGATAGCTCATTTCGTATTAATAGCGCTTTTGGCTTTCGTTCAATACAAAACCGTCATAACGACTTTAAGATTAAATAAAAAATTCGGACTTTAGTAAAATAGAAAATTAAAAATTATTTTTAATTTTCTTGCTTTAATGAAAAATATGATGAATAACTTCTAATAATTTATCTTTTATAAATATTGATATAATTGCAGTAATAATAAGCCATTGAAGTCTATCGAATTTACTGCTTATTTTATCAATTTTCCTATCTAATTCAATTTTATTATTATCAATTTTTTTCTCTAATTTATCAATTTTCCTATCTAATTCAATTTTAATATTATCAATTTTCCTATCTAATTCAATTTTAATATTATCAATTTTCCTATCTAATT
>CAYSKX010000037.1:0-6904 GCA_964431845.1 uncultured Nautiliales bacterium
CTATCGCATGTAATATCCCAAATAGTAGCGCTTCTATTTGGGGTGACGTTTAATTTTGTAATAGGCATAATTGGAAATCTTTGATTAAGCCCCCAAAAATCCGGCAAACTTTGAAAAATAGAAAAATTAGCCAAATATTTTTCCTGTATTTTTTCATTAATTGATTTTAATTCTTTATTTTCAAATCCTTTTGAAGTGGCAAAATGTAGAGATTTTTTAATAATTAAATGAACGAGTATTTCACTATTACTTCTGTCTATCAAATCTATATATCCTAAATCGAAAAGAGTTAGCAAACTTTCGAAATGATCAAGTGCATCATGAAGATATTCTATATAATTGTTTTCATTGATAGACTCTTTCAAATCAAAAAGTTCCTCTACCAAATCGGGATTTTTGTCTTTTAATTGTAAAGATTTTTCACTATATTCTTGAGAAAACAATTCTATTACCGGAGCTATTAAAATAGTCCCGTATGAAGCGATAAAACGTCCACTTTCGGTAAATATATCGGGCATAGGAACGTTTTTTTTGTTTGAAATTTCTTTTAATAAATATACCACGTCATTGCTGAATTCTTCTATTGAGTAGTTTTTATCCCTAAACTGCTCCCACTGTGAATATTCTACGGCTAAACCTCCGCCTATATTAATCGCACTTAGATTAACGGCACCGAGTTTTCTTAAATCGGCATATATATTTCCCGATTCTCTTATGGCTTTTTTTAGAGGCGAAATATCGTTTATTTGACTGCCTATGTGAAAATGAATCATTTTTAGTTTATCTAATATTTCGTGTTGTTTGAGTATTTCTATAGCTTGGATAATTTCGGTCGAGCTTAGTCCGAATTTACTCTCAATTCCTCCCGATTTCGCCCAGATACCGACTCCCGAGGTATGAAGTCTGATTCTAATACCTATATTTACGGGCATTTTACGATATTCGTTTGAAACTTCTATAATGGATTTGAGTTCATTTAGTCCTTCTATTGTAATAGTTACGTTATAACCCATAAAACCGGCTATAAAAGCTAAGCGTATCATGTCTTTGTCTTTAAATCCGTTGATTGTAATAGGAGCGGTTTTGTTGTTGTAAGCCATTGCCAAAATAAGCTCCGCCTTACTTCCCGCTTCGAGTCCGTAATTGTATTTACGCGATATTTTTATCAGAGGTTTTACAAATGTCGGAAATTGATTAACTTTTAGAGGAAAAACGGCTTGAAATTTTCCTTTGTAATCAAACTCTTTTATAGCTTTATGAAACGAAGTGTATAAAGAATTTATCTGTTTTCTGATTAGATGAGGGAACCTAAGAAGTATAGGCCCTTTGATGCCTCTTTTTTCAATTTCTTCCACTATATCTATTAGCGCCGGTTGGTTGCCGTAGTTTATTTTAAGCTTACCGTTTTCGATAAAAAAATTATTAGCTCCCCATATATCAATTCCGTAGTTCATTTTTTGACCTTTACTTTTGGTTTGTTTTTTGATATACTTCAATATATTATTTTCGCCGGTATTAGCCGGCCCGCCCACTTTTTGTGGGTATTATTTTAATGCAAAAACAAATTTTAGCCTTTCGTTTATTTTGTTTTTAATCTCACTTTTATCAATAAAAGCTATGTGTTTTAAAGACAAGGAAGTTATAGGAGCTACTAATATACCGTTTCCTTGATTTAGAAAATTATTACCTAAGATTATTCCCATATGTCTAATTTCGTTTTTTTTAAATTCATTTGAAAATTCAATTCCTATATTAATTCCAAAAAAATTTTTTATTTCTTCTTTTGATAAAGTTTGTTTTTCTATTAAATCTATAGCAATACCCCAACTAATAGAAACAACTTCAAATTTTTTAAATTGAATCATTATAATTCTTTTTCGAAAAACTTCCCGTTTTTAAGCTCCTCTTCCCCTACTATCATAGCCTTTTCGTATCCGCCTTTATCAGCGGCTTTTAGGTGTGCTTTTAAGGATTTTACTTTTGTTTCGAAATAAACTTTTTTATCTTTTCTTAAATCTCTTGCTTTTTTCAAAGCAAACATTAACGCCTCTTCAAGCATTGCTCCTATATATATACCTTCTCTTTGTTTTTCTTCTTTGACTAAGCTTAGAATTCTTTCTATTCCTATTGCAAATCCTACTGCAGGTGTCGGTTTGCCGCCGAGAAATTCTACGAGTCTGTCGTATCTTCCACCTCCTGCAATTGCGCTTTGAGCGCCTATTTCGGTTGATATGAATTCAAATGTCGTTTTAGTATAATAATCAAGTCCTCTAACTAAATTCTTATCAATTTCATATTTAATATCAAGGTTTTGAAGTCCGTTTTTCAAAAGCTCAAAATCACTCTTGCAAGATTCACATAAATTATCCGTAATTTTCGGAGCGTTTTTTAATACGGCTTGGCAATTTTGATTTTTGCAATCAAGCGTTCTTATCGGATTTTGCGTAATTCTTCTTCGGCAGTCTTCACATAAAGCGTTTTTATGCAAATTTAAAAATTCAACCAATTGATTTTTGTATTTCGGCATACATTCGCCGCATCCTAACGAATTGATTTTGAGAATATATTCAATTCCAAGTGCATTGAATATATCCGCCGCCATTGCAATTATATTTATATCTTCATAAATAGAAGCTTCCCCGAAACTTTCTATTCCGAATTGATGAAACTCTCTTAATCTTCCTTTTTGGGGTCTTTCGTATCTGAACATTGCACCGAAATACCACCATCTTTTCGGAGTTTGCGCTTTGTCGTATTTGTGTTCTATGAAACTTCTAACAACTCCCGCCGTTCCTTCTGGTCTGAGGCAAACATCGTTTTGACCTTTGTCTATAAATTGATACATCTCTTTATTGACGATATCGCTGCTTTCTCCAACACTTCTTTTAAAAAGTGAAGTTTCCTCCAAAATAGGAGTTTCAATATATTCAAATCCGTATTTTTCGGCTATATCCCTTGCAGTATCGAAAATTTTTAAAAAACGCGCTTCTTCAATATCCTTCATACCTCTAAGTGCTTTTATCATAAACAGCCTTTTTAATGAAATTTTATCAAAAGGATTGGTATAATTCTATAGTGGAAAATGGTGAGAAAAGGTTTTAAATGAATATACTTTTTATCGGAGATATTGTAGGAAGACCGGGAAGAAAAATCGTAAAGCAAATACTGCCTATGTTAAAAACGCAATATAATATCGATTATGTAATAGCCAATTATGAAAATTTAGCTCATGGGTTCGGTATAACCGAAAAAATTTATAATGAATTGAAAATTGCCGGAGTGGATATTTTTACGGGAGGAAATCATACGTTCGATAAGAAAAAAGACGCCCTAAAACTTCTTGAAGAAAACAAAATTTTAAGACCTCTTAACTATTTCGAAGCACCGGGAAAGTGGTATTATGAAGATGAAAATATTATTGTAATAAGCGCTATGGGAATATTTTCAATGCCTTATGGTAAAAATCCTTTTATCGAATTGAATGAATTTATAAAAGATAAAGATAAATTCGTTTTTATAGATTTTCATGCCGAAGCTACCGCTGAAAAGAGGGCTATGTATTTGATGCTAAAAGGAAGAGCAGGTGCGGTAATTGGCACTCATACCCATATAGGCACGGATGATTTGGAAATAGAAGAAGGGACATGTTATCTAACGGATATAGGACTTAGCGGTTGTAGGGATAATGTAATAGGAATGGAAGCTAAGGAGCCTATCGCTCATATGCTTACGGGACTTAAATATAAATTTGATGTAAAAGAGAAGTGTAAAAAAATATTTCAAGCGCTTTTGATAAAAACGAGCGGACAAAAAACCGTTGAAGCTAAAAAACTAAAAGCAATGGACGACGGGGAAGTGAAAGTTACGCAAGAAGCGAAAATATAGGATCTAGGTTTTAGGATTTAGAATTAATTTTGGATTATGAATTAAAACATCTAAACCCTAAATCCTAGATACTAAAACTTAAGAAGGAAAAAAATGGAGTTTAGTAATTCTTATGAGCTTTTAATACAATTAAGAGAAAAAAAATTACTTATCAACAAACCGAAATTTTGGTGGCCGAATTACGGGAGTTTCGAAGTTGTGGTCGGTGCCATTTTGACGCAAAATACGAAATGGGAAAATGTTCAAAAAGCACTCGAACAATGGAGAATGGAGAATGGAGAATGGAGAATGGAGAATATAATATTATATGATATAAATTATTTAGCGGAAATAATTAAACCCGTAGGGTTTTATAATCAAAAATCGAAAAGATTAATTGCGTTAAGCCGAAATATTTTGAATGATTTCGGGGATTTTGAAAATTTCAAAGAAAATGTCGATAGAGAATGGCTTTTGAGTCAAAAAGGCATAGGTTACGAAACGGCGGATTCGATTTTGTGTTATGCATGTAAGCGTGAAATTATGGTAGTGGATGCTTATACTAAGAGGCTTCTTAAAAAACACGGGTATGAATTTGAAACTTATGACGATTTAAGGGAATGGTGCGAAAGAGGAATTGAAGAAAATTGGAATAAACTAACCAATATTTACGAAAATAATTTGAATTTATGTTATGCGAGATTTCATGGAAAAATTGTCGAATATATGAAAAATGTTAAACGTTAAATGGGAAAATGTTTCAGGACGCTTTTAAAAAATACAAATTTGATAAAATTATAAAAATTTAAAAAAAGGCAAAGAGGTATGGAATTGAGGATAAATATTAATGATATGAAAGCGGATATATTTTTTGGATTTTTAGAACTGTTTAAAAAAGACGGATTAGTTAATGAGTATAAGATAATTTATAATGATTACGAAAAAGAAATTCTAAATGATTTGAAAGAGTTTGGCAAAACTTTAGAAAATGCTAAAACCTCTAAAGGTTATAAAACGAATAAATATGTAGAAATTAAAATATGAAACTACAAGTAATAGAACAAAAACTATATATAAAAGCTATTAAAAAGTTATCAAAAAAATATAGCAATATTTATAAAGATGTAAATGATTTTTTGGATTCTATTACTTCAAAAAAAGATTTAGGTGTCGAATTGCAATCAAACGTATATAAAACAAGAATAAAAAATAGCAATAAAAACAAAGGAAAAAGCGGAGGATATAGATTAATTAGTTATTTGAAAATTGTAAATAATGAATTACATTTGCTTTATATATATGACAAAAGTCAAATATCCAATTTAACGGAAAAAGAAATTGACGATTTAATAATTTCCCAAGTTAATGAAAATGAATAAATTATCCTTAGGTAGGACAAAAATAAAATATAAAATCATCAAAAAACCTATAAAACATATCTATTTGCAGGTCAAAGAGGATTTTGTAGAAATTAGATGCAATTCTTTCGTTTCAAAAGCATTTATCGAAAAATTTATCATAAAGCATTCCGAATATATCATTCATAAACTCTCTAATAATAAATATTTTTATCTTTTCGGCGAAAAATACGAAAAAAACGAAATCGACGAAAAAGAAATTTATAAAGAAAAACTGCCGAGTGTCGTTTTGTCTTTTGTTGAAGAATATTCTAATCGTATGAATTTATATCCTAATAAAATCTCTTTTCGTTTTAATAAAACAAGGTGGGGGAGTTGCAGTTTTAAAAATAATATTTCTTTTAATTATTATCTTGCCAAACTTCCTAAGGAATTAATCGAATATATAGTGGTGCATGAATTGGCTCATATAAAACACAAAAACCATTCGGCGGCTTTTTGGCGCGAGGTTGGAAAATATCTCCCCGATGTTAAAAATCGCCGTAAGCTTTTAAGGGAATACGAAAGAAAGGGGAAAGCTTGAGATGTTTTTATCGCTTCTATAATTCGTATCCAAATGCTCTATTTCTATTCCGAAAGGTTTATATTTATGCGAAACTTTATCAAAAAGCTCCTTTTCCCCTCCTCTAAAGCGATAAATCGCTTGTTTCGTATCTCCCACGTAAAAAAAGCTCCTAATACTATTACCAAAAAAACTTCTTACAATTTTCACACTTTCACCAAAACTTACAAATAGTGAAAATGGTGAAAATGTCAGATTTGTTTTGTTTTTTTGGTATAAACCCTGCAAAATAATAACTAAATTTCCTAAAAATTTTATTGATAAAAGAATCAATCGTTTGAATGTTTATTTTGTAAAGGTTATGGCGATAATATTGGTAGGATTATCGATATTTAGAAGTGAAATATACCTATTTGCCAACCTAAACGTTTTCCCGCTTCCCGCACTCGCCTTTACCGATAAAAGTCTTTTCATGTTTTTCCTTTGTTTTATACTTCCAAATCATCAAACGTTTTAACGACTTTGTATTTAATTTGTGAATTTGATAATTTACTTAATTTTTCAAAATGTTTTTTTGCATATTCTATTTTTGCTAATTCTTTGCCTTTAAGCTCCATAGATTTTAATGAGCCTTTTGTTTCAGCTATAAAATATATTGTTTTTTCTTTTTTGAAAAGAATTGCAAAATCGGGATTATAATACCCGGCAGGAGTAGGTATTTTGAATTTAGAAGGAAGTTTTGCATAAACGATTATATTACCGGTCTCTAAATTCTTAGCAAACTCTTTTTCTATTTTCGAATCATATTTTAAATAATCATATATATGCTTTTTAACTTCAATTAAATCTTCATTTAAAGTTCCTTTAAAATTATTGATTGTGAAAATTTCACTTTCATAAACTCCGCGGACATCGTAATTAATGGCACTGATGAAAATCGTAGCTTTTTCTTCTTCTATAAAATCTCTGAGCTTAACGATAAAATCCTCTGGGTTAATTTTAAACATTTCAAATTTTTCTTTTTTAATTTCTTGTAAAATTTTTGCGATAGTTTCTCTTTTTAAGTATGTTGCTTTGCTTAATTCGCCGAGTAAGTCATATTTTATATTTGCAATATGAA
>CAYSKX010000038.1:0-6871 GCA_964431845.1 uncultured Nautiliales bacterium
CTTCAAGTAAACTCCTTTTTTAATTTAAAATGGAAAATGGAAAATGGAAAATTTTGCTTTTTCTTTATCAATATTGCATATTCTTGAAACATATTTAATAAATTTATGACTTTTTACACACTCTTTACAAACATAAAAGCTTCTACCACTTCCCGTAAAAGGTATTAATTCATTATTAATGCATTGCATTCTTATAAGTTCGTTTTGAAAAAATCTTTTTCTGCAAACTACGCACATTCTAATAGGCTTTTTTATATTTTCCATTGTCCATTTTCCATTGTCTATTTTATTATACCGGCTATGAGTTGGCGGTTTCGTTCTCAATTTTCCATTGTTAATTGTATACTTTTACTCCCACATTGTCAAATTGGAGTATTTTTACACTCCATTCTTTGAAATTGTCTCTAAGCACATTATATATACTATATGCATCATCTTTATATGCTAAACTAAAAAATGTCGAACCGCTTCCGCTAAGTGTAGATATCAAAGCTCCTTCTCTAAGTGCTATTTCACGCACTTTAAATAACTCCGGAACCGCTTTCATTCTATTTTCCTGATGAATTTTATCTTCAACCACATTTCTTAAGATTTCAAACTTTTCACTAAAAAACGCCGCCGTTATCATTGAAGAGGAGGATATGTTCGTTACTATATCTTTTAAGCTATAATACGGCTTTAATACATTTCTGCTTTTTTGAGTCGATATTGCCTTATTGGGAATAACTACTACGGCTCTTAAATAGGTAGGAATAAACTTTTTTAAAAAATAAACTCTATTTTTTTTAAGTTTAGCAACACAAAAGCCTCCGAGTGCAGCCGGTGTTATATTATCCGGATGCGGTTCGTATGTAAGAGCAAGATTGATGATTCTATCTTTTTTATAAGGAATTTGAGCCGCTTCATATGCAGCGGTAATAGCGGCTATAATTACGGCGGACGAACTACCGAGTCCGCGCGAGAGAGGAATTTTATTGTTAAATTTGAATTTAAAATTATTATAAACTCCCGTCAAATTTTTATAATGTTCGGTAAATATTTCAACAAAAAAATTTCTTTTAAGCGTTCTTAAATATTCGGCATTTTCTCCGTATATCTCCACATTCGTATATTCGCTTTTTGTTATTTCTATTTCGTTTCTTAAATTGAGTGCAAGTCCTAAGGTGTCAAAACCGGGACCTAAATTAGCACTTGTAGCTGGAACTGTAATTACCATCAAAATCCTTACTTTACGGCATTTAATATATAAAGAGGCTCACAATCTTCACTAAAATCGTCAAACGTAAGCCTCATAGGAAGTTTAAAAACTCCTTCTTTTTTATTTTTTTCTATTGTAATTATACCCTCTTTTTGCACAAAATAACTATTTCCGACCGCTTTTATAGGTTTATTTTCATTAAAATAAAATCCGCTTTGAGCTAAAAGTTTTATGCCTTTTACAGTTTCGAGAGTTTTAAAAAAAACATACGATAGTTTTATGGCCATAAAACTACCGGGTCCTTTTGAATATATTATATAGCGTATATCGTATTTACTTAATAATTCGTCAAAAATACAAGGAAGTATATCGCTTGTCATTCCTTCTTTTTGAATAGTTTTGATTAATTTAGCATTTTCGTATACACCTATTAATAAAGGTTTGCTTATAACAACACTAACTATATCAACCAAAGGCTTTTGCAAGTGCTTTTTCTCCTTCTTCAAACGTAATTATTTCATAAGCGTTTTGTGAAATTAATTTTTTAGTAAGTAAATGATTTAAATGATGCCCGCTTTGTTTTGCTTCGTAAGTGCCTATGAAATTAAATCCGAGCAAACTCATATCACCTATTGCATCTAAAATTTTATGCCTAACAAACTCATCTTCAAATCTTAAAGAATCGTTTAATATTTTTTTATCATCTAAGACAATAGCATTTTCTAAACTCCCTCCAAGCGCTAAACCGATACTTCTTAAATATTGAACTTCTTTTAAAAATCCGAATGTTCTTGCTCTACAAATTTGCTCGATATAATTTCGAGTGGAAAAATTAAACGAATATTTTTGAACTCCAATTACAGGATGAGCAAAATTTATTTCAAAATCAAAATTTATTTTATCACTCGGTTTTAGTTTGACGAATTTTGAAGAATCTTTTATTTCAACTTCTTCGGTTATTTTAATAAATTTTTTAGGCTCATTAAGCTCTTTTATTCCGGTTTCTTCTATCATCATTACAAACCCTACGGCGCTTCCGTCCATTATCGGAATTTCATCATTATCAACTATAATTCTTAAATTGTCTATTCCAAAAGCGTATACGGCGCTCATTAAATGTTCTATTGTAGATATCATTACACCGTTTCTACCTATTACCGTAGCCATTTTAGTATCAATTACATAATCGGGTTTTAAAGGAATGCTGACTCCTTTGTCGCTTCTATAAAAAACAATTCCGCTATTTTCCGCCATAGGCTCAAGCCTAAGTTTAACGGCAACTCCTTTATGAAGTCCCGTTCCGATTATTTCTATCGGTTTTTTTATCGTTCTTTGTTTCATTCTAAAACCTTTTTACTATTATATGAAAATATAGTCAGCTTATCAATTTTTCCTATATCGTTACCTTTATATATTATTGTTCCTTTTATATTTTTTTTAACGATTAAATAATCACCTTCACACTTTACATAGCCCTCGCATTCGCTAAAAAGCTCGATATTGCCGGTGCTTATTATTTTAGCTCCAGCATTTATTCTGTTTAAAAAAATCAAATTATCTTCGCTTTTTATCTCTTCTCCGCTACGTATAATTTTATCATAAATAATTGTTTGCTGTTTTATTTTTTTGATTATTTCTTTTTCTACAAGTTCTATTTTTGGTGTTATTTCCTTTTTAGAAGTAAAACTGTTTGAATTAATTACAAAAAAAGATAAATTTTTTTCTTTTAATAGCTTTTCTATCTTTTCGTTATGCTCTTTTAATAAAAAATAATGGTTTTTAACGAGTTCGTATTTACTTTCTATTATATTTTTTAAATTGTTATAATTTTCGACTTCAAAAACTCTTATGGTTTTTTGCCTCATTTATTTATGATCCTTTTTGCTCCGTTTATAATATTTGTGATATTAAGCTTTATCCATTTCGGATCCATCCATTCTATCGGATTTACGGCAAACCCTTGAACATATACGCCGAAATGTAAATGGTCTCCGAAAACTGCTCCGGTTGAACCGGTTCTTGCTATTACTTGAAATCTTTTGACAAAATCACCTTTTTTTACTTTAAACACGGACGTGTGTCCATATAGCGTATAAAGACCGAGTTTATGATATATAATTAAAGTATTGCCGTAAATACCTATATATTTTGCCGCAATTACTTTACCGAAATTATTTGCATATATTTTAGCTTGTTTTATTTTGGCAAGATCTATTCCCTTATGAACAGCTTCGGATATTTTTTCACCATTGTAATAGTAACTTCTTTGCTCCGCATAAGAAGCTCTTTTAGCACTTCCCGGCAACGGATTGAATTTTGCTATTGAAAAAGAAGAAACTTTTTTTTCATATATTTTTTTTACAATATCGTGAATTTCTTTTTCATTCATAGCCCTAATTGTTTCGTTTAATTTTTTAAATATTTCAATAGGTGTTTTTGGAATTGATTCATCCATTTTTTCAAATACTTTTTTCGCAATTATATTAATAAATTTATCACTAATATTAATCTTAGCTTTTGGATATTTATATTTTCTCCAAAACAAAGGAATATGCTCTTTTGTAATATTTCCGGCTTTGTCTTCCGCTACAAGCTCGGCATTAAACGTTTTTTCATTTATAGGCCATGCCAAAAGCGATACGTAATAATTCTTTTTGACAAAAGGAGTTAATTTAAGCCTATATTTTCCGTTAATTAAAATATATTTGTCTTTAAGGTTTTTATCATTCACTTTAACTACAACAGCAGCACTTCCTCCGTTTCCTATTGCATACGAATTATTAATTATTTCCGTTAAAGGGCTTTCAGTATCCACTTGTAAGGTTATATTTTTACTTGCTTCATTACCTGCAAAAAAATTCCATTTCGAATTATCGACAGCAACTACGTTTAGTGTTATTTTATCGGCATTTGTTCTCGGAATATTTACATTTAAAACCACTTTTTTTTCTTTCGAAGCTTCGGAAGAAGTTTCAAGCTCACTTACTTTACCCTTAGATATCATTACCACACGATAATATCTAATACCGGATTCATCGTTTAAAATAATTTTTAAAGGCTTTTTTAGATTCGTAAATCCGTTTGTTTTAATTTCTATCACCGGAGATGTTTTTTCAAACATCGGAGAAAAATAAACAAATCCCGCACCACCAGCAATTAAAATCAAAATAAGTATTAATAATTTTTTCATCATCATCCTTTTCAATATTAGGAATTAGATTTTAAGTCGTTATGCTTGTAGGTTTTAGATTTTTAGGTTTGAGATATTATACTTCTAAATCCTCAATCCTAAACCCTAAATCCTATATTTTCACTTCCTTTTCCAACTCCGTTTTTAACATATTCTTTACTTTTTCAAAATCAAATTCACCTTTTATAGTAGCTCCGGCCGCTCTTATATGACCTCCCCCTCCAAATTTTTCGGCAATTTTACTAACATTGGCATAATTTTTACTTCTTAGAGATATTTTAATTCCTTCTTCATCTTCTCTTAGCATACATGCTATCTCAACCGGTGCAATTGCACGAACACTATTAACGATAGTATCGGTATCTTCTTTAATTGCTCCGGTTTTTTCTATCATATCTTTAGTTACTTCAACAAATGCCACTTTTCCATTGCAACACATCTCAATCGTTTCATAAGCTTTTGCAAAAAGTCTAAGGCGCGATAATCTATCTCTTTGAAACAACATTTTAGCGATATAATTAGGATCTACCTCGCACTTTACCAAATCAGCCGCACATTCGAATACTTTATCATTAACCGTTTCATACTGAAAACTACCCGTATCCGTTACCAAAGCCGTATATAAACATACGGCGCTTTCTTGCGGTATCGTAATATCGTTGGCTTTTAAAAGCTCATATACTATTTGTGAGGTAGAAGCATAATTTGCTTTTATTATATTAATATCTCCGTAATTGGTATTTGAAATATGATGATCGATATTTATTAAAAAAGAGGGCTTTTCTTCAATACCGAGCCTATCAAAGCTTCCGCAATCAAAAGAGACGGTTAAATCTATTTTCTTAGGTAAAACATCGGTTATTTTTTCGAAATTCGGTAAAAAATCCAAATATTGAGGCAACGGTTTTGTAACGTTAAAAACGGTTACTTTTTTACCCATTTTTTTCAAAATCGGATACAAAGAAAGCTCACTTCCTAACGCATCTCCGTCGGGATTAATATGTGCAATTAATAAAATATTATCGGCTTCTTTTATTCTCTCCCATATTTCTTTATAAATTTCCATAACAAGCCTTTTTATTGAAATTATAACATTTTAGTAATCAGTGTTTAGTAAATTTTTTACTTTTCACTTTTTTAATTTTCAATTTTCCATTCTCCATTGTAATATTCTACCCAATTGGAACCGCAAACTTGTTTGTAGCACATCCAAAGATTCAAACAAGTTCGAGTTTCCAAACGAAAAACGAAAATCCAAAATTCAAAATCAATTCTCCATTCTCCATTCTCAATTCTCAATTTATTAAACTTTTCCCTTTGCTTTATAAACAAACGCCAACACCTCCGCTACGGCTTTATAAAGTTTTTGAGGAATTATTTCATCGATATCCGTTAGTTTGTAAAGTTCTCTTGCCAAAGGAGGATTTTCAACTATCATAACATCATGTTCTCTTGCTATTTCTTTAATTTTTATTGCAAGATTATCCACTCCCTTAGCAATAACCCTCGGTGCTTCGTCTTTAGTTTTATCGTATCGAATAGCAACCGCATAATGTGTGGGGTTTGTAATTACTACATCCGCTTTGGGGACTTCGCTCATCATTCTCTTTTTTGCCATTTCCCTTTGAAGCTGTCTGATTTTCGCTTTAATTTCCGGATTACCTTCCGTTTGTTTGTATTCATCTTTGATTTCTTGTTTGCTCATTCGAAGAGATTTTTTATAAGTGTATCTTTGATATATGAAATCTATCGTAGCAAATACTAAAAACACGGCAAGCATAGCAAAAATAATTATTAAAGCTTTTTCTTCAAACCATTTTAACTGCTCGAAAAAATGCATAAGTTCCAATTTAGGTATTTCTTCTAAAAATTTCATAAAAAGCCAAGCCCCGACACCGAAAGCCACCGCAACTTTTAGTGTTGTTTTTAATCCCTCTACCAATGTTTTTATCGAAAAAATTCTTTTTAAACCTTTTATAGGATTTATTTTATCAAACTTAGGCATAATAGGTTTAGTTGTAAATAAAAATCCGAATTGCATTACGTTGCCGATTATTCCCGCCACCATAACGGCACCGAAAAGCGGGGCGAGAAGAATAAAAATATTAAGAGCGGTTTTAAGTATTATTTCGAATACTACGTTTTTCGTAATTTCAACACCTACAAAAGACATATAATAAATATAAAATCTTTCAATGTAATACGTTATATATTTAAGATAAAAAATTATCACAATAATCGCAACAAACAAAACGATAAAACCGCTTGTTTCGGCGGATTTGGGGACATTACCTTCTTTTCTTGCATCTTCTATTTTTTTGGAGGTGGGTTCCTCCGTTTTTTCCATATCGTCAGCCATTAATTACCTTCTATCCAAACTAAAAGTAAAACATATGCAAAATATTGTCTTTTATTAATTTTCCATTAGTATAATACCAAAAAACAAAACAAATCTGACATTTTCACCATTTTCACTATTTGTA
>CAYSKX010000039.1:0-6835 GCA_964431845.1 uncultured Nautiliales bacterium
ACGAGATGTAGCCGTGACTGGAGTTCAGACGTGTGCTCTTCCGATCTATATTCCTTGTATGTATGCGTGTCCAAGCGGTGCATTAACACCTGAAAAATGCAAAAATGAAAAAAACGAAGTTACAATAGACTCGGCAAAAATGGGCGTCGCAGTAATTGATCCGAGTAGTTGTATCGCTTTTTGGGGCTTACAATGCACGGCATGTTATAGAGCATGTCCGGAAATGGATAAAGCAATTACAATTGAATGGAAACAAAACAAAAGAACCGGCAAGCATGCCTATAGAATTCCGGTAGTTAATGTAGATTCTTGCACGGGATGCGGAATGTGTGAGCAGGCATGCGTAACCGAAATATCGGCGATTAAAGTGTTTCCTAAAGAAGTAGTACTTGGCAAAGTGGGAGATAGATACGTAAAAGGATGGGATGAAAAAGATGAGCAAAGAGTTAAAAACGCTTCAACCGATACTAAGACAGTGACGGGAAGAAGTAAAAAAAGCGCAATTGATAATTTGAATGAAGGAATCAAATGGGATCAATAATTAAAAACAAATATCTCATTCTAAGAAGAATCTCTCAACTTGCCATTTTATTTTTATATTTTGCCGCAAATGCTTATGGATGGAAAATATTAGCCGGTAATTTAAGTTTTTCAAAAATTTTTAGCACTATACCGTTAGCAGATCCTTTCGTTGTTTTACAAATGCTATTTGCCGGTGCGATTATTTCAAGTGATTTAATATTCGGGGTATTGATTATTTTATTCGTATATGGAGTTATTGCCGGAAGAGCTTATTGTAGCTGGGTATGTCCGGTGAATATGATTACCGATTTTGCCGCATGGGTTAGAAGAAAAATGGGGATAAAAGATAATTTAATAAATAACACAAAAACAAGAAATTTTAGGTATCTGTTTTTAGTTGTTTTATTATTTGTATCGTTTTTCATAGGAGCGGCGGCATTTGAATTTATAAATCCTATCGGAATTATTACGCGCGGCGTTGCGTTTGCTTTGGGATTTGGATGGGTATGGTTAATAGCTATTTTTATTTTTGACGCATTTATTTTAAAAAACGGATGGTGCGGACATATCTGTCCAGTAGGTGCTATGTATAGTTTAATAGGCTCTAAAAGTTTGATTAGAGTATATCACGAAAAAGACAAATGCGTCAATTGCGGGGAATGTTTATTGATATGTCCCGAAAATCAAATTCTTGCACCGATAATTAATAAAAAAAGCGCTTTTATAAGCAAAATCGAATGCACAAATTGCGGACGATGTATTGAAGTGTGCGAATCAAACGCACTAAAATTTTCATTAAGAAACTATATAAAAGGAGAAAACAATGAAAAAGCTATTAATTAGCTCTGCATTAATTGCAGGTTTTGTATTTACCGGTTGCCAAAATGCTGTCAATACTTCATCAAATAAAACGGTGGAAGTAACGGGAATTAGACAAGCGAATTTAAATGCAGATTCTCAGAATTTACCTGATTTGAAAATGAATAAAACTCAACCTATTCCGGGTAAAGTTAAAGCAGTGCCGGCATCTTTTAACGATGCGCCTCCTATGATTCCTCATAGTGTAGAAGGAATGGTTCCTATTACAAAAAACAACAATATGTGTCTAAACTGCCACACACCGACAAATGCTAAGGCTATGAAAGTAACTGCTATTCCGGCAAGCCATTTTGAAGATAATTTCAAAAGTGGCAAACATACATCAAAACTTGCGGGAAGCAGATATAACTGTACACTTTGCCATGCACCTCAAGCTATGGTTGATCCTGTAATTGAAAACAAATTCAATTCTCTAAAAAAATAAATGGATAGACGCTCTTTTTTCAGGAGAGTTAAAACCTCTCCTTTCAGATTTTTTAAAATGTTATGAATGTGAAAGTAAAGATTGTTTGAATGCATGCAATACAAAAGTTATCAAAATAATTGATGAAAAACCGACTCTTGATTTTACGAATTTCGGATGCGACTTTTGCGATGAATGCGCAAAGAGTTGCAAAAAAGAGGTTTTATCCGTCCAATATAAAAAAGATAAAATAAACGCCGAAATGATTATAAATCCGCAAAAATGCCTTGCATGGAATCAAACAATCTGTTCGAGTTGCTATGATATTTGCGAAGAATATGCTATAATATACAAAGGAATGCTAAATCCGGTAATTGATTTGGAAAAATGCACGGCTTGCGGATATTGCAAAGGAGTGTGTCCTACCGACGCAATTGAGATAAAAATAAGCTAAAAGCTTAAAGCTTAAAGCAAAATATATGCAATATTATCTTTATATAATTATACTTTAAAAGCTTTCAGCTTTATGCTTTAAGCGTTTGCGCAAGCAAACATGAAAAGGAGTTAATATGAAAAAATTTTTATTTTTAATAACAGTAGTATTTGCTTTTGCTATTACACCGTTTCAAAAAATCACATACAACGGATATATATCAAAAATTGCATACAATAAAACTTATCTCATAGCGGGATTGGAAAATGGAAATATAATAATCAAAAATTTTAAAACATTAAAAACCTTAGAAAAAATAAAACTTCCTAAAATTCATGATTTTATGGGAGATTTGATATCTATGCCGATATATTCGCTTGACATATCACCGGATAATAGTAAATTAATGATATTAGCCGAAGGTGAAAATTCAAAAAGAGAAATGTTTATTTATAATTTCAAAACACATAATCTCAAACATATATTTAGCGTCAAAGAAACGTTAATGAAAGGAAGATTTATAAATAACGATTTGATTTTTTTTGGTTTGCTTAGTGACGAAGCGATACTTTACAATCTGAAAAACAACCAAAACATATATCGTGTGCAAGTTGGAAATTACGTATTTTCCACATATAAACTTAACAAAAACAAAACGTTTGCATTATTTGGAGATGAAAGCGGCGCTTTAAAATTAATAGACGTTAAAACGGGTAAAAAACTTAAAAAACTAAAAGGGTTTAATAAAGATAAAACCATAAGTTGTGATATGAAAAAAAATTTAGCGCTTAATGCAAGTAGTGATATGAGAGTAGCTATATATGACATAAATAGCGGATATGAAAAAAACACTCTCAAATTAAAGTTTTTGCCTTATGCAGCTGCAATAAGTCCCGATTTATCAATGTTTGCAGTTCAATATAACGAAAAAAACGATATAGCTTTATATACTATGTATAACAAAAAAATAGATACATTATCAGGACATACAATGGCATTAAACGGTATTGATTTTTTAAATTCTAATACAATAATAAGTTTTTCACCGGCAGAAATACTTATATGGAAGTTAAGTATGTAGTGGGTAGTTGACAACTACCTACTACTCATTAAATAAAAAGGAGCAATTAAAATGAATATATCAAGTATTATAGTTAAAACAAAACCTCAAAATTACGATGCGGTATGGCTTAATCTAAAGGAATGCGAATTTTGCGACGTTCATTTCGGAGAAAAAGAAAAAGGAATTATTATCATCACCATTGAAGGCGAAACGGTAGAAGAAGAAATAGAAAAACTAAATAAAATAGAACAAATGCCTATGATAATAAGCGCCGTTATGCATATGAGCTACTGCGAAGAAGAATTGGATAAATTAAAAGAACATATCGACTTAAACGAAACAATAAAAGAGCTAAATACCGATAAAAAAGCTGAAGAAATAAAATATTTCGGTAATTTGAAGAAAAAGTATTAAAAAGTTTGCTTCGCAAACGCTTAAAGCAGAAGGCTAAAAGCGGAAAGCTTTTTTAATGTATTTTTATATAAAAAAAATTGCATATATTTTGCTTTCAGCTTTCAGCTTTAAGCTTTTAGCCTTAAAATAATTTACTATAAAAGGCATACAAATGAAACAAGTAAAAATAGTAGCGACTCTCGGTCCTTCATCAAATAATAAAATAGAACAAATGATAAAAGCAGGCGTGGATATTTTCAGACTTAATTTTTCACATGCCGACCATAAAACACACAAAAATGCAATAAGAAAAATAAGAGAAATAGCTAAAAAACTTAATAGCAAAACAGCAATACTTCAAGATATAAGCGGCCCTAAGATGCGTATAGGAGAAATTAACGGATTTTTAGAGCTAAAAAGAGGCGATAAAATCAGACTTGTCAAAAAATACCCCGCAAGTTCTTATGATTTGACGCTAACGTATCCGGAAATAATAGATCAAGTGGATATTGATGAATACGTATTTTTTGCGGACGGAAGCATTCGCACTAAAGTAATAAACAAAACCGATAATTATTTAATGCTTGAAGTAAAAAATGAAGGAGTTCTCTCAAGCAGAAAAGGGGTTAATTTTCCTCATTCGAAATTAAAAATTTCTGCCATCACACCAAAAGATGAAAAAGATTTAGCTTTTGGAGCTAAAAACGAAATTGATATTGTTGCTATTTCTTTTGTAAATTCTAAACAAGATATTTTAAAAGCAAAAGAAATATTAAAAGCAAATGGTGCAAATCCATGGGTTATCGCCAAAATAGAAACCAAACAAGCCGTTGAAAATCTTGATGAAATATTAGAAGCTAGTGATGGTGTTATGGTGGCAAGAGGAGATCTTGGAATTGAAGTAGGAATTGAAAAAGTCCCGATAATTCAAAAAAAAATCATAAGACGCGCTAATAGACTCAAAAAGCCCGTAATTACCGCTACTCAAATGCTTCTTTCGATGGTAAATTCTCCGTTTCCTACACGTGCGGAGGTAAGCGATGTCGCCAATGCTGTAATGGATGGAAGCGATGGCGTTATGCTTAGTGATGAAACAACCGTAGGTAAATATCCGGTAAAAGCCGTAGAAACACTCACAAACGTAATACTCGAAACGCAAAACATTTATCCTTATTATAAAAAATATGAAATTTTAGACGAAGACGCTATAGCCGCAAGTGTTGCGGATTTATGTAAAGGAATAGAGCCAAAAGCTATAATATGCTTTACAAGTAGCGGAACAACGGTAAGAAGCATTGCCAAATACAGACCAAAACCTCCTATTTTTGCCGTTACACACAGCAAAGACACAAGTAGAAAATTAAATATAGTATGGGGAGCAAAACCGCTTTTTGAGATTTCCAAAATCAAAAATCCAGAAAAATTAATAGAAAAATTCAAATCTCTTGCCGTTAAAACCGAATATTTTCAAAAAGGTGATATCGTTATAGTAACAATGGGAAGTTTAATTGGAAAAGAAGGCACAACTAATATGATAAGAGTTATTGAAATTTAAAGGTGAATTATGATTTTGCAATATAAAAACGATTTTCCAAAAATTAATCCGAGTGCATGGATAGCGCCAAGCGCCGATATTATAGGAGATGTGGAAATAGGAGAAGATTCTTCGGTATGGTTTGGATGTGTGATAAGAGGTGACGTTCATTATATAAAAATAGGAAAACGCACCTCAATTCAAGATATGAGTATGATACATGTGACGCATTTTAAAAAAGAAAAGAAAAACACCGACGGATTTCCTACAATAATAGGTGATGATGTAACAATAGCACATCACGTAATGCTTCACGGTTGCAAAATAGCAAATGCATGTTTGATAGGTATGAGCGCTACAATCCTTGACGGTGCCGAAATTGCCGAAGAATCGATAGTCGGTGCCGGTGCATTGGTAACCGGCGGTAAAAAATTCCCGCCAAGAAGCTTAATCTTAGGAAGTCCCGCAAAGGTAGTTAGAGAATTAACAGATGAAGAAGTGGCTAATATATACCAAAACGCCAAAAATTACGTCAAATACAAAAATGAATATATTAATTTTGACATTACACACCTAAATCAATAATTATACCATCCGCTCTAAGCCTTATGAATAACTAAACGCATAGAGTTTTTTATGTTTGCTTTGCAAATAATGTTTAAAGCTATAAAAAAGAAGTAACATAGCAATTAAATAAGATTTATAGGAGATAAAAATGGATAGAATTATTGAAACGCAAAAAATTATTAATCAATTAAACGATGTTAAAACATTATTGGATGTAGGATGTAGAGACACTATTTTAAAAAACGGCTTAAAACATCAAATAGAATATTACGGATGTGATTTATATCAAAATAAATACAACAATGTAACTTATGTAGGCGATATCACAAAAATAAAGATAGATAAAAAATTTGATTGTGTTTGTGCATTAGATATTTTAGAGCATGTGGATGATCCTTATACTTTAATAGAGAAACTATTTGATTTAACAAATAAATACTTAATAGTTTCATTACCAAATATATACGATTTAAAATCCAAATACAAATATGTTTTTAAAAATACCTTAGGAGGAAAATACAAGTTTAATACAACTAATCAAGAAGATAGACATAGATGGATTATGAATTATGATGAAATTATTAATTTTTTACAATTCTATGCGAAAAAATACAATACTTCTTTAACTATCTACGATATTAGATATGGAGATATAAAATTTAATATTGTCTCTTTAATTGGAATTTTATTAAGATTTTTGTTTTCAAAAAAAAGCACAACTTCAGCAATTATAGGAGTTTTTTCAAAAAAATAAACAATTGAATATTCTGAAAAGAATATTAAAAGTGTTCCGATAAAAATTTTAAAGAAATTGCGGGTTGATATAGCAAATCGTTTGAAAAAATAACTTTTTAAAATATCAATAAATTTTTCTACACTTCGTAAAAATTATATTCCCGCAAGGCGAAATTATACCATTACCAAAAAAACTTCTTACAATTTTCACACTTTCACACTTTCACCAAAACTTACAAATAGTGAAAACAGTGAAAATGGTGAAAATGTCAGATTTGTTTTGTTTTTTGGTATAACATATTTAAA
>CAYSKX010000040.1:0-6528 GCA_964431845.1 uncultured Nautiliales bacterium
TTCGCTTTATCCTATAGAATATATAAAAAACGTCAAAACAGCGCTTGATATAGGCACGGGAGCGGGATTTCCGGGACTTATACTTGCAATTATGATGCCGAATACGAAATGGTTTTTAGTTGAACCTCTTAAAAAAAGATATTCGTTTTTAAATTATATAAAAATAAAATTAGAGCTTAACAATACTCAAATCGTTCCCTCAAGATTGGAAGAAAGCGATATTTCGCCGGTAGAACTTATCACCACAAGAGCTGTAATGCCTACTCACGAAATTTTAAAAATTTCAACGCCTTATTTACAAAAAAATGGTAAAATACTGCTTTATAAAGGCTCAAGCGTATCGGATGAATTAAAAGATTTAAATATAAAAACGGAAATTTTATCAAAAGGCAATAGAAATTATTTATTTATTTATTAGGATTAAGGATTTAGGATTTAGAATTGAGATTTAAGGATTTAGAGTTTATACCATTACCAAAAAAACTTCTTACAATTTTCACATTTTCACCACTTTCACCAAAATTTACAAACAGTGAAAATGGTGAAAATGTCGGATTTGTTTTGTTTTTTGGTATTAGATAAAACCTAAAACCTAAGTTAAAGGATATTTATGGGCAAAATAATTTTATTTATACTAATAGGTATAGCGGTTTATTTCTTTTTTATCAAATCAAGAGAAATTTCCGATAATAAAGAAAACGAAAACGAATTTATTCAATGCGATAATTGCAACACATTCGTTTTAAAAAAAGAAATGCAAGAAAAAAACGGCAAACTATTATGCAAGGATTGCTATGCTAATTCTTGAAAAACCTTTTAGCAACGAAGAATTTTACGAAGTAAATACACTTGAGGATATTAAAAATTCACCGAATAACGCAACTCTTATTTTTAAGTATTGCGACTCTTCTATAGAATTGTATAATTTTTGCAAGATTAATAATATTCCTTATGCAGTGCATATTTTTAACATAAAAGAGTTGATTTTTTGTGCAAATCTTGGCGCAAAATACGTTTTTTGTGATACAATTAAACAAGCAAAACATTTTCAAAAAATTGTTGATAATTATCTGTTAGATACCAAAATCGTTTTATTAACAGATAGTTTAGACAAAATCGAAGAAGCATCAAAATACACCATTGATGCAATTAAACTAAAGGGGAAAACATGAGAAAACCACACGTGCAACCTATTGAAAAGGAAACGATATTAAAAGAAGAGGATTTTATTATCTCCAAAACCGACCTAAAAAGCAAAATATTATACGGTAACCAAATTTTTATACAAATGAGCGGATATAGTGAAGAGGAACTATTAGGAGCTCCTCACAATATTTTAAGACATCCGGATATGCCCAGATGTGCTTTTAAAATTTTGTATGATTACATACAAAACGGCAAAGAATGGTTCGGATTTGTAAAAAATCTTAGAAAAGACGGAGGATATTATTGGGTGTTCGCAAACATCTCTCCGACATATGACAATAACGGAAATATGATTGGATATTATTCCGTTAGACGTAAACCAAGAGACGGTTTCAAAAACATCATAGAACCCTTATACAAAACACTCCTAAACATTGAATCAAGCGAAGGTATGGAAGGGGGAATTAGAGCTGTCGAAAAACTTCTTCAAAAACATAACATGACTTTTGACGAAGTTATGCTAAAAATTCAAAAAGGAATAATCAATGAACTATAAAATTCTAACGGGGACAAGTGTAGCGGTATTTTTGATTTTATGCGTTTTGACCGGTATAAACGGAGATTATATATCAACGGGAATTGCTGTTGTAGGATTGATCGTATCGGCTTTAACACTATTATCAAATTCCAAAACTCAAAACTTTCTTGAAGAAAACTCTTTACATAACAAAATCGAAAAAATTCTAATAAAAGCCTCAAACGGCAATTTTGAAGAAAGAATTACCAATATCGATTTAACCGATCATTCCGCTAAAGCGGCGTGGGCTTTAAATGATCTTTTAGACCAACTTGAAGCTTTCGAAAGAGATATTAAAGAATCCATTAACGCAGCCAAAAACGGAATCGATTATAGAGATATAGCACCGCAAGGATATAAAGGGACATTCAGAAGAACGGTTATTATGCTAAATGAAGCAATCAATGCAATATCTACGGCACTTAAAGAGCAATCAAGAAGCGAACTTGCAATGACTCTTAACAATCTCGGAGGAGGAATTAAAACTCAAATAAACGAAATAAAAGATTCTCTTGATACAAAACTAAAAGAATTTATGATCAAAATCGACGAATTATCAGGTGAAATTTATGAAGGTGCAGATGCAAGTGCTGTAAAAATCGAAAATCTTGCAAATGTATTAAATGAGCTAATAGAATTTATCGCTCATACAGATGAAGCTATCAATATGCTCTCACAAAGAGCGGATGAAATAGGCAAAATCGTCGAACTAATTACCGATATTGCCGACCAAACCAACTTACTTGCTTTAAATGCCGCAATTGAAGCCGCAAGAGCGGGAGAACACGGAAGAGGATTTGCGGTAGTTGCTGATGAAATTAGAAAATTAGCCGAAAGAACACAAAAAGCAACAAGCGAAATTTCAATAACAATAAAAACATTACAACAAGAAACAAGCGAAATTCAAGCAAACTCAGAAAAAATAACAGATATGGCAACAACATCGAAAAAAGATATAGAAGTAGTTCAAAGCATGGTAACAGGATTTAGAGATAAATCTTTAGAAAACAGAAGAAACGTTGATTTTGCGCTTACAAGAATGCTTATGGAACTTGCAAAAATTTCTCATTTAATATTTAAATTAAATACTCATTCAGCTATCATAGAAGAAAAAGAAATAGATGTTAATTCAGATAAGAAATGTGATTTTGGTAAATGGTTAAATAGTGAAGAAACAGTTAAAAAATTAAGTTGTTTAGTTGAATACAAAACAATTAAAGACAATTTACATAAACAAATACATCAATTAGCATCAAATGCTTTTGAATGCATAAAAAATAGCACTTGTATATTGCATAAAGAAAAAACAATTCAAAACTTTGAGGAAATAGAAAAAGTTTCTCAAAAACTTTCTCAAACTCTTGACGTTATGTTTGACAAATACACAAAGAAGACTTGTCAGTGAGGAAAAAATTCGATTTGATTCTTATCTCCCTTCTTTTTCCTTTCATTTTTTTAAGCCTCTTTCTTGTTAGTGAAATTTCATATAAATTATACATAAAAGAGATAATATACATATCAGTAGGAATAATATTTTTTACAATAGCATACTTACTACCAATAAGAAAATTATTATGGCTTATACCTATCATTTACTGGTTTAACATTTTTTTATTAGTTCTTGTAGATATTGTAGGAGTTAAAATACTCGGAGCGCAAAGATGGCTTAAAATTCCTATTATCAATACCACTATCCAACCTTCCGAATTTATGAAAACAACCCTACTTTTAATGCTCGGATATTTAATATACAAATATCCTCCAAGACCTTACTATAACTATAAAGAATTTTTAAAATTATCATTTTATATTATTATACCTTTTATATTAATAGCAAAAGAACCGGATCTCGGAACCGCTCTTATAACATTAATCATAGGTTTCGGTGTTTTATTTATTGTAGGAGTTGATAAAAAAGTATGGATAACATTAGGAATAATAACTGCAGTTATTATTCCAATATGTTATAAATATATAATGAAAGATTATCAAAAACAAAGAATTGAAAACTTTTTAAATAAACCAAGCTATCATGTTAGACAATCTATGATAGCTATAGGAAGTGGAGGATTAAACGGCAAAAGCAAAGAAGAAGCTACACAAACACAATTAAAATTTTTACCTATTGCAAGTAGTGATTTTATTTTTGCCTACTTGGTTGAAAGGCTTGGATTTATAGGTGCGAGTGGAGTTATTATTTTATACTTTATTTTAATTGTTTATTTAATTAAAACGGCAGACAAACTAAAAGACGATTATTTTGCAAAAGTAATGTTTGCCGGTGTAGGACTTATGATATTCGTTTATTCATCCATCAATATTTCAATGACTATGAACTTAGCGCCCGTTGTAGGAGTTCCGCTTCCTTTGCTTAGCCATGGAGGAACAAGTTTTATAAATTTTATGATTCTTTTTGCAATTTTAGAAAATTTAATAAGCAAAAAAGAATTTATTCATACATACGGAGTAAAATAAACCGTCTATTTGCTTAAAATATACTTAATTGCGTTTTCATAGCTTTTCGTATCGGCTTTTTTCTTATACGCTATATCAAATGCCGTTCCGTGATCTACGGAGGTTCTTAGTATCGGAAGATTTAGCGATACGTTTATGCTTTCGTCAAAATATAGCGCTTTAAGAGGTGCTAAACCTTGATCATGATACATTGCTATAAACACTCCTTTTTTGCTTTTAAAAGCGGTATCCGCAACAAGCGGACCGTAAAATACGTTTTTGTTTAATATTTTATTAGCTTCGTTAATTGCCGGAATAATTTCTTTTATTTCTTCATCTCCTAAGACTCCTCCGTCACCCGCATGAGGATTGAGTGAGAGAACTCCTATTTTTTCAAAACCGCTTGAATGATAAAAATTCAAAAAAAACCGAATAAGTTTATCTTTTTTGATTTGTTGCGCTACATCTTTTAAAGGAATATGCTCCGTAAATAATCCCACATACATTTTGTCACATCCGAGCATCATAATAGCGTCTTTTTTAAAAATATCTCTTAAAACTTCCGTATGCCCTTTATATTTTATACCCGCTTTTTCCCAAGCTTGTTTGTTAATCGGAAGCGTAACTATACCCGAAACTTCACCTTTTTTGGCTAATTCTATTGCACTTATAAAACTCTCAAACGAATATTTTCCGCTGTTTTTGTCGATTTTTCCGGGTTTTATTTCAAAATCCCCTTCAACTTCGATAATTTCAAAATCACTCGCAATATCATAATCTAAAAGCTTTGCGCTAAGGCATAGCATTTTTTCGTTTATACAATATATCGGTTTTACGAATTTTTTTATTTTTTCATGTGCTTTTAAGGCAATTTCAATACCTATTCCGTTTAAATCTCCCACGCTTATCGCTACTTTTTTCAATACCAAATCCTTTCCAAATATAACCCCGACGGCGGGGATAGATGTTTAGTGATTAACTTTTTTTTACAAAGCTGTTTTTCTAAATCGTTTAAGCTCAACTCCCCTTCGTTTATTTTAAGTAAAAAATTTATCATAATTCTTATCTGCCCTCTTAAAAAACCGTTTCCTTGAATTTTAATTACGGTTAAATGTTTATATTTATATATATTAGTTTTATAAATTTCTCTTGTGTAAGAGCTGACATCGCTTCCCGTTTTTGCAAAATATTCAAAATCATGCTTTCCTTCAAATAGTTTCAAGGCTTTTTTTAATAGTTTTATATCTATTTTTACAGGATAATAAGTCATATAATCGGCACTGTGAGGAGTAAAACGAGACGTAATAACATATCTGTAGCTTCTTTTTTTCGCATCGAATCTCGGATTAAAATTATCGCTTACAACAAATAGCTTTTTGATATGTATATAAGGATGCAAAATTTTATTAAGTGCCGATAAGAGTTTGTTTTTGTCCCAAAATTGCGGAATTTTAAAACACACTACTTGATTTAGCGCATGCACTCCTTTATCGGTTCTGCCGGCATGCAATACATCACTATGAATATTTAAATTTTTTAACGCTTCTTCTATGCTGTCTTGAACGGTGTTTTTGTGAGGCTGTTTTTGCATGCCGTAAAATTTACTGCCGTCATAACTTATAATAGCTTTTAAAATGGTGTTTTCCTTTTAAAAAGATAAACTCCCGCCACAAAAAACGCAAAACTTACCAAAAAATTCACACTTAACGAAGTTGCAATTTTTGTGGATATTAAATAAACGCTTAAGAGTGCTAACGCATATATCAATGCCCTATTTTTATGTATCCTCGGATGAAAAAACGCAATTGGAGGAATAAAAAATATAAGCGCTACCGGCAAAACCGCAAACGGAAAATAAAACGCAAAAAGATTTTTGAATTTTTTAAAATACTCCGAAAACTTAAAAATCGAATAATTGCTTTTTGGTATTTTTTGATTAATGGAGAGTTTTTGAAAATTTATAATAGTGTTTTTATTGAAACTATACACGTTACCGTTTCGTAATGCGAATTGCAAATAACCGTCTTTGATTTTCAAATTTGCCAAATCTGCTATAATTAATTGATTTTCTTTATTGTTATACAAAACGATATTTTCGTATGTTTTGTGTTTTTTTGAAGTGGTGAAAATATTCCATTCACCAAATTTCTGAGAAATTTGAGACGTTTGAAAATTAAACTTCGCAACTTGCTGTTTTTGGTTTTTGAAGTTTTTTAAAGCCGTTTTAGCATAAGGTATCGAAATAAAAAGTATTAATAAATTAATAACACTAAGAAAAACGGATAAATAAACGAACGGTTTTAGCAATACATAAGGCTTAACGCCGGACGCAAATAACACTATCAATTCTT
>CAYSKX010000041.1:0-6492 GCA_964431845.1 uncultured Nautiliales bacterium
TTAGAAAGGATATCATCATGATGAGAAGTCTTTGGAGCGGGGTTAGCGGACTTAACGCTCATCAAATTGCAATGGATGTAGAATCGAATAATATTGCAAATGTAAATACGGTAGGCTTTAAATATTCCAGAACAAATTTTCAAGATCTTTTACACCAAACTGCAAAATCACCTACGGCACCTCAAGGAAAACTTGGAGGTAGAAATTCATTACAAGTGGGACTTGGAACTACCGTTAGCGCTGTTGAAACCATCCATAAACAAGGAAGTATTCAAAATACAGATAAAAATACGGATATGGCAATAAGCGGGGATGGTTTTTTTATAGTTAGTGCGGATGGTGGACAAAGTTATAGATATACAAGAGCCGGTGATTTTACATTTGATGCAAACGGAAATTTTGTAGATCCGAACGGTTACATAGTTCAAGGTTGGCTTGCAAATCAACAAACCGATTCTATAGATTCTACAACACCTATTAAACCCATTAAAATTCCACCAGGACTCACAACTCCTGCAAAAGCTACTTCAAATATACAACTTAAAGCTAATTTAAACAGTGGTGATCATATAACTAAAAAAGAACCAACTCGAGCTACTGTAGATTTGTTAACAGATATTAATTCATTATACACTGCAGATGGAGAACAAATATCCATTGATCCAGATACTGATAAATTAATATTAAAAATTACAAATATCGCAAATGACACATATTCGATTACTTTAAAATATGGAAAAAGCACAAGTGATCATGATAAAAATTTTCAAAATATAAAAGAATTATTAGATGAAATAAATTATGCTATTACTCATGATAGTGCTGGAACTAATTATTTGGATAGTGTAGATATTAAAAGGTCTGATTATTGTGTTTATTTAAATGGAGACGGACAAATAACTGATGCAGAAAATAGAATAAGAGTGGATTCTCAATCTACAAATAATAAATTTACGGAGATATTATCAAAGCTTAATGGAACTCCAACTAATAGTGATTCAATAAAAAGTATAAAAAATAGTTTCATTGGAGCAGATGACGTAGGAGAGCTCTTCGATTCTAATGGGGATGCTATTAATTTACAAGAAGGACAAGGTATAACGGCAAGTATCGATGGGTTAGGAGAAAATAGAAAATTCGTATATACCGCAACACCTATTTCAAATGCAGGAACTTGTGGAGCCGCTTCCGCAACATATCAAAAAGACGGAGATATCACAAAATCGGATTCGCTTGAAGGACTTCATTGGACATATGATAGTAATAATAATAGTGCTTATATGAATATGGGAGATAAAATTCAATTCACAATCAATGGAAACAATGTTACTTTTGAATATGGTGAAGATTTCCAAACTTTAGCCGATCTTTGTTGTGTATTAAATACATATTTTGACCAAAACAATATTGATAATTATGTAAAATTTGAAAATGGGAAAATTATTCAAAAAAATTCATCAAGTATAACCGATATTCAAGTTCAAGATAATACAGGAGCTGAGTATGCAGATACTACTACCCCTCAAGGAAGGCTTGATAACATATTTGATGTATTAGCAAATTCAACTTCTACTAATGAATTTAGAAAAAACGACGTCTATTATTTTAACAATATTCAAGATTTAGCAAATATATGGCAAATAGCAATTGATGATGCAGGAGATCCAGCAAATTCACAAAAAACGCTTTCAGGAATTTCTTATATAGAAGATGGTAAAATAAAAATCTTAAACACATCACCTGTGTCGTTTGCAACTACGGTAAAAGGTTATCCTGAGCTCAAAGATAATCAATTATTTACGGAGACAATGAATCCTTTAAACGGTTTAATTGCTGCAAATTCAACAATATCTTCAAATGAAATGAATGCAGCGACACATACTGCAAGTGTTGAAATTTACGATTCATTAGGCAGTAAGCATACTTTGTCAATTCATTTTAGAAAATCACATACAGCCACAAACGCTGATGATTTATCTCAATGGAAATGGTATGCGGATGTTCCAGCTCCTGCTGATATTTCTTATCCAAGCTTCGGGGATGTTAAATTTAATTCTGATGGAAGTGTTGCAGCTATAAATCCAACACAATTGAATATTGATCCTAAAAACGGAGCCGATTCACCTTTAAAAGTAAATTTGAATTTCGGAACAATAGGAGCTTTTGATGGTTTAACATCATTTGAATCTGAAAGTACTACATCCGGAATATCTCAAAATGGTTATGCCGGAGGGGATCTAAAGCAATTGGTAGTGGACCAAACAGGAACAATTATTGGAGTGTTTACAAACGGCATCAGTAAGCCGTTAGCACAAGTTTCATTGGCTAAATTTGCAAATAATATGGGATTAGTTTCAGAGGGTAGTTCTTTGTTTAGTGCAAGCGCTAATTCAGGTGATCCAATTATCGGTAGTGCCGGAACGGGAGGTAGAGGAACGATAACGCCAAGTGCACTTGAGATGAGTAATGTAGATTTAAGTAGAAGTTTAACCGAACTTATAATTATTCAAAGAGGTTTCCAAGCAAACTCCAAAACAATTACCACGTCAGATCAAATGCTAAACACTCTTTTACAATTAAAACAATAATAATTCAAAAAGCTTTTAGCTTTTTGAAAATGGAAAATGGAAAATGGAAAATGTAAAACTATTTGAAAAAAACATTAAATTTTTATACCAACATCTACCTCACTATTATAATTTGATAAAAAACCTCAAACAAAGAAATTATAAAATAACCAACGACAATATAATAAATATTCATACTGGCGAAAAAATTTATCCTAATTCTATCAAAGAAGATTGTGAAAATATAACTTTAATGCCTACACATAATATTCTATGGCAAAAGAAGTTTTTTACCTTTCAGATAAACAAATGGGATGAAAACAATTTTCCTTATACCGGTAAAGCAATTAACGCATTAATTACTAAAGCTAAAAAAATGCGCTCTTTTGCAGGTAATAAATTTTATTTTGATAAAGATTTTTTACCTACTTGTGCGCTTTTTGGACTACTATCAGGTAAGCATCTTGATATGCTTGTAAAAAAATATCATTTTCAATCGCTTTTCGTGTATGAGCCTAATCCCGAATTTTTTGCAATAAGCTTATATTTTGTCGATTATGAATTTATATACGATAAGTTGGGAGAAAGGTTTTTTCTATGGGTAAATGGAACGCTTGATTATTATGCAATAGAAAAGTTTTTTTACGAGCGTATCGTTACTTCAAGTCTTTTAAGTTTGACTTATACTGCTTATAATCATTTTTTGATAGATGATGCGAAAGCAAAATTTGAACAAATAAGAATTTCTAAATTTAGAGGATGGGGAACGTTTGAGGATGAAATGAAAGGCGTTAAAAATCATTTTAAAAATATTAACCAATATCCTGTATTTCAAAAAAGCAAGAAAATAAATATTCCTTTTTGTGTAGTGGCTAATGGTAAAAGTCTTGAAAAGAATCTCTCTTTTATTAAAAAAAATCAAAATTCTATGATAATAATAAGCGTCGGGACAGCTATTACACCTTTGTTAAAAGCCGGAATAAAAAGCGATTTTCATATAGAACAAGAAAGAATAGATTTATTAAAAGATATACTAAAAGAGCCTCTTAGTGAATATAACGGCTATTTCATAGGTGCAAGCGTTGTTAATCCCGACGTCTTTACATACGCAAAAAATCCTTTGATGTATATAAGAGAGGGTTTTAGTTTAGAAAACAACAATGCCCTTATAGGCTCCTCACCACTCGTAGGCAATAGCGGATTTGCTTTTGCTTCTATGTTTACGGATGAAATATATTTATGCGGGATGGACTTAGGTTTTAGGTTAAACGAAAGAAAACACCCGAGCAATAGCTTTTACGCCGATAAAGACGACACGGCAAAAACGGGTATAAAAATAAAAGGAAATTTCAGCGACGATATATACACCGACTCGCTGTTTTTATCTTCTAAAAGAAAAATAGAAATTTTAATAAAAGCACTTAATTTAACGGTATATAATCTAAGCGACGGAGCGTTTATTCAAAACTCAATTCCCTTAAAAGACAAAACACTCCCTCCGATTGAAAAAGATAAAGCGATTAAAGTGATAACAGCATCTTTTAGCAAAGATAAAATAAAAACACCGCCTTTAAATATAAAAAGTATTCTTTCTAAACTAAATGCATCCTTAAAACACAAAACTAAAAATTTAAAAGAATTAACAGGGCTTATAGATTTCTTAGAAGATGCATTTAATTCAAATCTTTCTGCAGAAATTAAAATATTAAAAGGTAGCATGTTTCATTATCTTTTTAGTATATATCTCCTTGCACACAAATTATCAAAAGAAGATTTTCAAAAGCTGCTTTTAGATATTGATTTAACTGATTATTTTAATGATAATGAGGATTTGGATACAGCTTCATACTTTGTGTAAATCACAAAATCACTTTCATTTTATTTATTTAATTTTGTTATATTTACACAAATTTAGAAGCGGTATCGTATAATTTTTCTAAATAAGTTCTTCTCTAAAATTATACCAAAAAATAAAACAAATCTGACATTTTCATCATTTTCACCACTTTCACATTTTCACCATTTGTAAGTTTTGGTGAAAGTGTGAAAATTGTAAGAAGTTTTTTTGGTAATGGTATTATACAAGGGTGAAAAAACAAAACACCGGCTTTAGTCAGTATAAAATGGTAATTTGTATTGGTGTATCTATTTTTCGAACGGAACGCTGGTTTTAATCAGTAAAAAAGAGGTGTTAAGAAGCGAAGAGAAGAGGAGTTTGGAGTTATGAATTATGAATTTAACTCAATCTAAAATCTAAAACCTCAATCCTAAACTTTAAATTCATAATTAATTATAAAATATCTTGACATAAACTGACTAAAATGATATAATACGTTCAACTTAACTTAAGGAGGAAAAAATGGATAGAATATTTGAAAAATTAACGAATCAAATGATGGAGGCTATTGAATCAGGACTTAGTTTGGCATTGCATAACAAAAACCCAGAAGTTCATCCTCTTCATATAGTTTGGGGGCTTGTTACGAATACGAATACGGTATTAAATCAAGCACTTAATAAAATGGGAGTTGATAAGGTGGCTATCGAGCTTGAATTAAAAAGCGCTGTCGATAGACTACCTAAGGTTGATAATATTACTAAAGAATCTATAAAAATAGGAAGAGAACTTGTTCAAAGTCTTGAAAAAGCTCAAGGTTTAGCTACGAAACTTGGCGATCAATATATTGCGGTTGATACATGGCTTATTGCTAATGCCGATTATTTTAAAGATAGTGTAGGCAAATTCGTCGATTTGTTTGAGCTTAAAAAAACTCTCGAATCCATTAGAGGAAATAAAAAAATAGAAAACAAAAGTGCGGACGAAACGCTTGATGCGCTTAACAAATACGGTATCGATTTGACGGCTAAGGCGCGCGAAGGTAAGCTTGATCCCGTAATAGGAAGAGACGAAGAAATCAATAGAATGATGCAAATTTTGATTAGAAAAACAAAAAACAATCCGATTTTGCTTGGAGAGCCGGGAGTCGGTAAAACGGCGCTTGTAGAAGGCTTAGCGCAAAGAATTGTCAAAAAAGAAGTTCCTTTGAGCTTGCAAAACAAACAAATAGTAGCACTCGATATGACGGCTTTAATTGCCGGTGCTAAATATAGAGGAGAATTTGAAGACAGACTAAAAGCGGTAGTTGATGAAGTAAAAGCAAATCCTAATATTATATTGTTTATAGATGAAATTCATACGATTGTGGGAGCGGGTGCTAGTGAAGGAAGTATGGACGCCGCAAACATACTAAAACCGGCACTTGCAAGAGGAGAGCTTAGGACAATAGGCGCAACGACACTTAAAGAATATAGAAAATATTTCGAAAAAGACGCGGCACTTCAAAGAAGATTTCAACCTGTGATGGTAAACGAGCCTAATGCTAATGAAGCAATAAGGATTTTAAGAGGTTTAAAAGAAAGACTTGAAGCTCATCATAACGTTGTCATCAAAGATGAAGCGTTGGTTGCGGCGGCGAAACTTACCGATAGATATATAAGCGATAGATTTTTGCCGGATAAAGCAATAGACGCTATAGACGAAGCGGCAGCGGAAATTAAAATGCAAATAGAAAGTGAGCCGTTCGAACTTGCTAAGATTAAAAGAGAAATAGAGCAATTAATGGTGGAAAAAGAAGCCCTTCAAATGGAAAATAAAAGTGAAAAATCCAAAAAAAGATTAAACGAAATAGAAAAAGAACTTGCTGATTTGGAAGAAGAGAAACGAAAACTTGAAGCTAAATTCGAAGAAGAAAAAAAAGTTTTAAAAAGCATAGCCGATATCAAACAGCAAATAGAAGAGCTTAAAGTTCAAGCCGATATAGCAAAAAGAGAAGGCAATTTTACTAAAGCCGCTGAAATAGAATACGGACAAATCGTAGAGCTTAATAAAAAGCTTGAAGAATTAGAACAAAAAAAGAAATCTGGT
>CAYSKX010000042.1:0-6419 GCA_964431845.1 uncultured Nautiliales bacterium
CCGCAAACATATTGACTATTCTTGCTAAAACCCCATGTTCGTTTTCAACGATTACGGATATTATTCTTTTCATTTTGACTCTCCGATTTTTTTATGTGTTAAAACATATCCGACGACTAAAAAAAACGTTGCCACAAAAGCACCCATATATACGGTAATTTCATAATTATTCATCACTTCCCTCCTTGGTTAAATAAAAGCCAATATAATAAAAACTCAAAACAATATATAAAATCACAAAAACAATAAAAAAATTTATTTTAGTTTTACTTAAATAGTTACCCAATAAATATAAAACAAATAACATATTAGTCAAATTCATCAATGTTTTACCTAATTCTTTTTTCGCCTCTTTCAATTATCGCCTTTAAATATAAGCATATTTTTAAGCGGAGAATTCGGAGGCACCATAGGTAAAACATCTTCTCTTCTATCTACTTGAACGTCTATAAAAGCGACTTTTTTAGCATCAATCGCTTCTTTTAGCGCATTTTCAAACTCTTTTTTCGTTTTAACCCTAAATCCGATACCGCCCATACTTTCGGCAAGTTTTACAAAATCGGGTTGAACATCGCTTAAATCGGTCTCACTTAATCTGTCGTTATAAAACATCGTTTGCCACTGTCTAACCATTCCAAGATAATTATTATTCAAAATTATATTAATTACCGGTAAATTATATCTGTATCCCGTTAAAATTTCCTGTATATTCATCATAATGCTACCGTCACCCGTAAAATTTACAACGATTTTTTCTCTTTGCGCTTCTTTCGCTCCTAAAGCCGCCGGAAAACCAAATCCCATAGTTCCTAGTCCTCCACTTGTTAGAAATTGTCTTGGATAGCTAAACGGATAAAACTGCGCCGTCCACATTTGATGCTGCCCTACATCGGTAGTTATAAGCGCATCTTCGGGTGCTATTTTGCCCGTTTTTTCTATTACCCATTGAGGTTTTATCACTTCGTTTTCATCGGCATATTTTAAAGGATACAATTCGGCGTATCTACTTAAAATCTCTCTCCACTCCTCATATTTTTCACTATCTATCTCTTGAGATAAAAGCGGAATCATTTCTTCAAGAACGTTATTCAAATCTCCTACAATATGATATTTCGTTTTTACCACTTTACCTATTTGACTAGGGTCTATATCTATATGAACGATATCTGCGCCTTTTGCAAATTCGTCAAGTTTACCGGTTACTCTATCGTCAAACCTAGCTCCGAGAGAAATAATCAAATCCGCATCATTCATTGCCATATTAGCGGCATACGTTCCATGCATTCCGACCATTCCTAAAAGATAAGGGCAATCGAATCGTAAAACTCCTTTTGCCATTAACGTTTCGACGCTTGGGATTTTAGTAAGCCTAACCACTTCTCTTACAAGCTCGTAAGCTCCGCTTAAAACGGCTCCTCCTCCGATATAAAAAACCGGTTTTTTTGCTTTTTTTATTGCTTCGACAGCTCTTTTTATCGCTCTTTTATTACCTTTATATGTAGGCTTATATGTTGCTATTTCTATACTTTCCGGATATTTAAACGTTGTTTTATTTATTGTTACGTCTTTTGGTATATCGATATGAACGGGTCCCGGTCTTCCGCTTTTCGCAAGATAAAAAGCCTCTTTTATAATAAACGCCAAATCTTTAACATTTTTTACTAAAAAATTATGTTTCGTTATAGGTCTCGTAATTCCTACGGCATCGACTTCTTGAAACGCATCGGTTCCTATTGCCATAGTAGGAACTTGTCCGGAAATAACAACTAACGGGATAGAATCGGTATATGCGGTAGCTATCCCCGTAATTGCATTCGTAAGCCCGGGACCGCTTGTAACCATAGCAACCCCGACTTTGCCACTCGCTCTTGCATACCCATCCGCCATATGAACGGCACCTTGTTCGTGTTTGGCTAATATATGCTTAAAAGAATTTTGTTTATATATTTCATCGTAAACATTCATTATAGCACCGCCGGGATAACCGAAAACAACCTCAACGTTTTCTTTAATCAAGCTTTCAATTACTATTTGAGCACCGGTTAATTTCATAAAAAGCCTTTTTGGCGGAATTATATCAAAATTAAATTTACATATTTTATCTAAGAGTGTTGAATTTTAAAATTCAACAATGCTAAATTAATACCAAAACCTATTTTCCACCATTTCTCATACCATTACCAAAAAAAACTTCTTACAATTTTCACACTTTCACACTTTCACCACTTTCACCGCTTTCACCATTTTCACATTTTCACCACTTTCACCACTTTCACCATTTTCACACTTTCACTACTTTCACCAAAACTTACAAATAGTGAAAATGTCAGATTTGTTTTGTTTTTTGGTATAACTTTTTCTCATATAGTATAAAAAAGCTACAATTGGTATAATTTTATTAAAAAAGAGGTTCGATGAAAATATTAGTTTGCATAAGCGGCGGTAGCGGAGTTAAACTCGGATTAAAACTTTATAATTTAATCCCCTCAAAACATGAAAGATTTTTGGTTATAAGCGATAATGCCAAAACGGTATTTGAAAAAGAAGAAAACATATTTTTAAACGACGATATTTCTGCACCTCCTGCAAGCGGCAGTTTCGGGATTGACGTAACTTTTATCGTTCCATGCAGTATGAATACGTTAGCAAAAATCGCCTTAGGCATAAGTGATAATCTTATAACGCGCTCTGCACAAGTTGCAATTAAAGAGAAAAAAAGATTAATAATAGCTCCTCGCGAAATACCTTTTAGTGAAATTTATCTTGAGTATATGCTTAAACTCTCACGTTTGCAAAATGTTATAATAGCGCCTCCTGTTTTGGGTTATTATCATAATCCTAAAACAATTGAAGATATGGAAATGTTTATAATAGGTAAATGGTTTGATTTAGCGAGAATTGAAAATAATTTATTTAAAAGATGGAACTAGCTAACAATGGAAAATGAAAAGTGAAAAAAGGTGAAAGAGGAAATGTGAATTATGAATTTTAAATTTTTGAAAACTCGAACTTGTTCGAGTCTTTTGAAGATGAGAAGAAAAAAAGGTTGAAGGGGGAAGGGAAAAATCCGTTTTCAGTTTTCCGTAATACCTAAAACCTATTAAAATGAAGGATAAGAATGCATACAAAAGCCATATATCCCGGAACGTTCGATCCCGTAACGAACGGTCATCTCGATATTATCAAAAGAGCATGTAAAATGTTTGATAAAATAATAGTAGCCGTTGCCGATAATAAAGACAAAAAAACGATGTTTAGCCTTGAAAAAAGGGTAAATCTTATGAAAAAAGCAACGGCTAATATACCCAAAATAGAAGTTGAAAGTTTTAACTCGCTTCTAGTGGATTTTGCAAAGCAAAAAAATTGCAAAATCATAATAAGAGGACTAAGAGCGGTAAGCGATTTCGAATACGAATTACAAATGGGTTATGCGAATAAAAGCTTAGATGGCGAAATAGATACTATTTATCTTATGCCTAATCTCGAAAACGCATTTATTTCATCAAGCGTTGTTAGGAGTATTTTGAAATACGGCGGCGACGTTTCTCATCTCGTGCCGATAGAAATTATTAAGGATTTATAATGTATATTGCAATAGAAGGAATCGATACTGCGGGAAAATCGACTCAAATAGAACTTTTAAAAAAAGAATTTAATAAAATTTTATTTATAAAAGAGCCGGGCTGGACGAATTTCGGAAAGAAAATTAGAGAAATAATTTTTCATGACGATATATCCGAAAAAGCGGAACTTTTTATGTTTCTTGCCGACAGAGCCGAAACGGTAGAAAAAATAATAAAACCCAATCTCACAGGCAACATCATAACCGATAGAAGCGTAATAAGCGGCATTGCATACGGAATGCAATTTTTTGAATTTAATATGCTTGTTAATCTAAACAAATTCGCAACGGATGGAATTTTCCCGGGATTGGTGATAATATTGAAATTAGACGAAGAGACTTTAAAACAAAGACTATCTCAAAAATCACATGACAATATCGAAAAAAGAGGAATTAAGTATCTTTTAAATATTCAAGACAATATGATAGAAGTTTGCAACAGACTCGAAATTCCTTATCTTTTGCTTGATGCATCAAAAACAATAGAAGAGATTAATTTTAGAATTAAAAAGGTTATCGGTGAATATATGGAAATTGATTAAAAAAGACTTCGCCGCAGTCCGAAATAGAGACCCGGCTTTTAAAAACAAAATTGAACTTTTATATGCATATCCGGGAGTTTGGGCATTAGTAAGCTATAGAATCGCAAATGCTCTTTACAAAAAAGGCTTCAAACGGTTTGCAAGATTTATAATGTCTGTTAGTCAATTATTTACCAATATCGACATACATCCGGGAGCAACAATAAAACAAAACGTATTTATAGACCACGGCATAGGAGTGGTAATAGGAGAAACGGCGATTATAGGAAACAACGTAACCATTTATCAAGGAGTTACTCTCGGAGGAGTTAGTTTAAATCCGGGCAAAAGACATCCTACCGTAGAGGATGACGTTACAATAGGAGCAGGTGCTAAGATACTCGGAAACATTACTGTAGGAAAAGGTAGCAAAATAGGCGCAAACTCCGTAGTAGTAAAAGATATCCCACCATATTCCACAGTGGTGGGAATTCCCGGAAAAGTTATAAAAAGAAAAGACTATTCACCTCTAGGGCATAATAAACTACCGGATATCGAAAAAGAACTTTTCGAATATTTGATGGATAGGATAAAAGTGCTTGAAGAAGCGGTCATAAACAACGATAAAAACATAATAGAAAAAGACGAAGAAATAGAGAAAAAATATAGAGATTATTTAGAAGCGCTCAAAAGTGTAAAAAAAGCAAATAAGTAAATTGTATATTTATTAACAGGAAAATTAAATACTGATTAATATCAAAAAACAAAACAAATCTAACATTTTCACTGTTTTCACTATTTGTAAGTTTTGGTGAAAGTGGTGAAAGTGGTGAAAATGTGAAAATGTGAAAATGTGAAAGTGTGAAAGTGTGAAAATTGTAAGAAGTTTTTTTAGTAATGGTATAATAATAAATATCAAAGTATTTAAGTTAAAAGTTGGTCACGCTTTTTTAGAAAAAGTCTTAATCCTAAATCCATAATTATCACTTCAATTCTTTTCCGTTTATATATAAATTATCCACTTTATTTATATGAAGAATAATTTGAAGTGGCAACAATTCCGTTTTTTCTACTTTATTAGGGAGTTTAAATGTAATAATATCCGCTTCTTTACCGACTTCTAAGCTACCGTTGTTTAATCCGAGCGATTTTGCGGCGTTAATCGTTACGGCTTTGATTAAATCTTTTGCAAGATATTTCGGATGCAAATCGGTATGCATAAATAAAGTGGCTCTTATTTCTTTGAATAAGTTAAGCGAATAATTAGAACTTTTACCATCTGTTGCAACATTATAATCGATTGAATAATTTTTAACTCTTTCAAGATTCAAAAGTCCCACGTTAAGAAGTCTGTTTGATATTGGACAATGTGTTAATTTTCCACCTATATCGCTAATTTGTCGCAAATCGTTTTCATCGGCATGAACACAATGAACGAATGTAGTGTTAGTCCCTTCGAATTGAGAAATAAACTCAGAAGGTGTTAAAAGAGGTTTTGCGTTTTTGAAATGTTTTTCAAAAAATATCTTAAATTCTCCTTCCCCGGATTCTAACCATCTCCTTTCCGCCTTGCTTTCCATAAAATGTGTTTGAATAGGTAAATTTTCGGATTTTGCCGTTTGAATAATCTTTTGCATTAAAATCGGATGAACAGAATACGGCGAATGAATTGAAAGTCCTACTTTGAATTTATCGTTTTGAGCGTCAAGAGAATTTTGAACTCTTAAAAGAAAATCTTGATATAGCATATCTACAACTGCTGGATTTGAACCGATTATTTCATTAAAATAGACTACTTTTAAAGGAGAATATTTTAAATATTTTAAATCCCCTCCTGTTGAGCTTATTTGACCAAAAGCACAAATACCGCTTTGTTTCATCTCTTCAATTGCCAATTTGTAACATTCGCTCTTACAATTGTGAAAAAGATATTCGCGATGTTCTAAAACGGAATTTAGCCATCTCATAAAATCACCGTATTCTAAGTGCGTCTGATTAGAGCTGAATTCCAAATGCGTATGAGCATTTATGAGTGCGGGCATAATTACCGAATTTTTACCAAGATAAATAGAAGGTATTGATTCGGTTAAATCGGTGCCTATTTTTATAATTTTATCATCGAATACAATTTCACCGTTTTTTATTATTTCGTATTTGTCGTTTAGAGTTAAAATATAATCGGCTTTTAGTTTAATCAATATTCATCCTTTTTTAAAAACAATAGCAAAAGTTGTGCCAAAATATAGTAAAATTACATAAAAAAAGGAGATTTTATG
>CAYSKX010000043.1:0-6405 GCA_964431845.1 uncultured Nautiliales bacterium
TCACACTTAAAACATAAAAATTTTATCTTCAAAGAAATTAAAAACAACGATACATGGGTAAGAGATTTCGGAGCTATTAGCGTAAAAATCAATAACAAAGTTAAGCTGTTGGATTTTAAATTTAATGGCTGGGGATTGAAGTATCCCGCAAATTTAGATAATCAAATTTCAAGAAAAATTTTCAATATTTACAAAAGTTATAATTTCGTCTTAGAAGGCGGAAGTATAGATACAAACGGCAACGTTTTATTAACAACCTCCAAATGCCTTTTGGAAAAAAACAGAAATTATCCTTTAACTGAAATGCAAATAGAAGAATTTTTGAAAAAAGAGTTGTTTATTGACGAAATTGTATGGTTAAATTATGGATTCTTAGAAGGTGATGATACCGATTCGCATATAGATACACTTGCAAGATTCGTAAATAAAGATACTATCGTTTATTGCAAGTGCTACGATAAAAACGACATTCATTTTGAAGAATTAAACAAAATGGAAAATGAACTTAAAAAAAGCAATTTTAATTTAATCCCGTTGCCGCTACCCAAAGCGAAAATTTGGAATAATCACCGCTTACCTGCAACTTATGCAAATTTTTTAATAATAAATGACGCGGTATTACTGCCTATATACGAAGATAAAAACGACAAATACGTTTATGATATGTTTCGTGAAATATTTAAAGATAGAGAAATAATCCCCATAAACGCAAATACTTTAATAAAACAACACGGCTCGATTCATTGTATTACGAAAGAGTATTATAACGATTGTATTCTTTAAAAATACTATTTAATGGGGGGTTTTATTATGAAATTATTAATCGTTTTCTACTACTTCTACAAAAGCGTTAAAAAGCGTAACGACGTCACTGTCGGCTTTTCTTAAATGTTTGGTAATATCATACGTTATAACCCATAAAAGCTTAATGGCAATAGTCGGTTTTTCATCTAAGAGATTAACAAACGAATTATGATCAATTTGCAAAATTTCGCAATCGGTTTTTGCTTTTATT
Organism: uncultured Nautiliales bacterium; assembly: GCA_964431845.1. Classification (GTDB taxonomy): domain Bacteria; phylum Campylobacterota; class Campylobacteria; order Campylobacterales; family Nautiliaceae; genus Nautilia. The sequence goes on from CAYSKX010000043.1 coordinate 1,016, forward strand.
GTAGAGGTTACTAATCCTCTATCGATTAAATTGACTTCTCCGAAAAATTCATCTCCTCCCGCAGTAATATCTGTGATGATATAATCGTCTTTATAAATAGTTTCTTTTATGATAGAAACTTCTCCTTTTGATAATATAAAAGCCATATCCGAATATTCGCCTTCTTTTACTATAAATTCGTCTTTTTTGTATTTTTTATAAATGAAATATTCTAATACTCTTTCATATTCTTCTTTATTAAGAGCTTTAAATATCGGATGATTCTTCATAAATTCTCCTTGGTATATTTATAAAACTTCCTCTATCATTAACTGCACACTTCTTCCGTAATAGTTGTTTTCGGATACGCTGAATTTAAAATCTATTGTTTTATTAAATTTTCCGTCATATTTGAAAATTATAGCCGGTAAAACTATATCGTCCTGAGAGAGAATTAATTTAAAATGATTTTCTTTTAAATTTTGAATATGTTCTATTTTTGCCGTTGCAATAAATTTCGGTTTGGGATTTTGTTCTCCGAAAGGTTCGAAACTTTGAAGTATATCAAGAAGTTCGATATCGATTTCTCTAAAGGGTAATTCTCCTAAGACGAAATCTTCTATAAAAAAATCTTCGTCTTTATATTGTGAGATTTTTTGATTAAGAGCGCTTTTTAACTTTTCGAAATTATTTTCTTTTAACGAAAGTCCGCATGCCATTTTGTGCCCTCCGAAGCCTTCTAATAAATCTTTGCATTCGTTTACCAATTTGAATATATCAATATTCCCGAGGCTTCTTCCGCTGCCTTTTAAGATATTTTCTTTTTGAGTGAATACGAGTGCCGGTTTTTTATATTTATGCACAAGTCTACTGGCAATTATACCCAAAACCCCTTCATGATAATCACCGCGAACTACTATAAAAGAATCCTCAATCTCTTCAATGGATTCTAGCGCTTCTTTTTCCGTCTCTTTTCTTAAATTATTCAACCTATCAAGTTCCATTAAAAGATTAAAAGCCTCTTCTTCGTTTTTGCTTATTAAAAATTTATAAGCCGCAAAAGCATGACTCATTCTACCGGCGGCATTTAATCTCGGCGCTATTTGAAAAGCAATATCTTCGCTTTTGAAGTCTTTATTAAAAAACCTTTTCAAAGCTTTTGCAAAAGGTTTTTTTGCGGCGTTTAGTTTTTTAAGTCCCATATTTACAAGCGTTCTATTCATATGCGTAAGTGGCATAATATCGGCAATAATTGCTAAGGCAAGTATATCGGTATATTCTTTTAAGTCGATTTTGAGCTTCATTTGCGCTTTTATAGCCGCACACAAATACCAAGCAACCTCCGCTCCGCATATTTCTTTAAAAGGAAAATCGGGTGATGTTTTAGGATTAATAATCGCATAAGCCTCCGGCAGTTTGAATTCATCGATTAATTCTCCATTCTCCATTCTCAATTCTTCATTTATTAAGGGTGTATGATGGTCGGTTATAATCAAATCGATTTTTCGTTTTTTACATTCATTTGCCGCTTCAAAACTTGTAATTCCATTATCTACCGTAATAATCAAATCCGCTTTAATTTTTTCAAGAAGTTTTAAGCTTAAACCATAACCTTCTTTAAATCTATCGGGAATTACAACCTCAACATCACAAGATAACTTTTCAAAAAAAAGTTTCATAATAGCACTGCTACTTACCCCATCAACGTCATAATCTCCGACTATAACGATTTTTTCGGAATTTAAAACAGCGCTTTTTATTCTTTTTACAGCTTTTTGAATATCGCTTAATAGCAAAAAGTGAGGAATATTTGCAGCAGATATTTCTTCTATACGATTTGAAAGAATTTCTTTGATTTTTTGTTTTGTTAGCATTATTTAAGATACCTTTTTTAGGGTTTAGGATTTAGGTCGCTTCGCTTGTAGGATTTAGGTTTTAGATATTTCTTAATTCTAAATCCTCAATCCTAAATTTTCGAATATTTATAAGCGTTTTCCACAAACGCCATAATTACTTTATTCGGAGATTTTAATTTATTGGTAAATTCGGGATGAAACTGAACTGCTACGAACCATGGATGATTTTTGATTTCAATCGCTTCGATAAGTCCTTCGGCGCTTTTACCGCTTACAATTAAACCTTTTTCTTTTAACGCTTCTTCGTAAGCGCTGTTTACTTCGAATCTGTGTCTGTGCCTTTCTATTACGCTTTTTGTTTTATATGCTTCATATAGTTTCGTTCCTTCTTCAATCAAACATTCGTATCCTCCAAGTCTCATAGTTCCGCCAAGAGGAGTTTTGTGGGTTCTAAGCTGTTTTTGTCCGCTTGCATCGATAAATTCGTCGATTAAATATACGACGGGTTCGGAAGTGTCCGGATCAAATTCTTGAGAAGAAGCGTATTTGAGATTAAGAACGTTTCTTGCAAATTCTATTACGGCAAGTTGCATACCAAGACATATTCCAAGATACGGGATTTTATTCTCACGAGCGTATTTAATCGCTTTTAGTTTTCCTTCGATTCCTCTTTCACCAAAACCTCCGGCTACCAAAATTCCGCTTACTTCCGCAAACGTTTCGGATATTTTATCATCTTCCGTTTTTTCCAAATCTTCGCTGTCTATCCATTCGATTTCAACTTTCATATCAAGATGAGCTCCGCTGTGTATAAGTGCTTCTATTAATGATTTGTAAGATTCTTTAAGTTTTAAATATTTGCCTACGAATGCGATTTTGACTTTTTTTTCCGGTGAAATTATTTTTTTGACTATAAAATTCCATTCACTCATATCCGGATGAAGTTCGCCGAGATCAAGTTGTTTGGTTATAGGAATTAAAATATCTTGATTCAAAAAATTCAAAGGCACTTGATATACTGTTGGAGCATCCACCGCTTCTATTACCGCGTTTTTTTCTATATCGCAACTTTCGGCGAGTTTTCCTTTAAGAGATTTAGGCAAAGGTTTTTCGGTCCTACATACGAGCATATGAGGCGTAATACCTATACGTCTAAGTTCTTGAACGCTATGTTGAGTAGGTTTGGTTTTAAGTTCTCCAGCGGCTTTTATATAAGGTATAAGCGTTACATGGATAAACATCGCATTTGTTTTACCCACTTCATGTTTGATTTGTCTTACGGCTTCGAGAAAAGGAAGACCTTCGATATCTCCGACCGTCCCGCCGAGTTCTACTACGACTATATCCACATCAAGCGCTACTTGTTTTATTCTTCTTTTTATTTCGTCCGTAATATGGGGAATTATTTGAACCGTTTTTCCGAGATAATCTCCGCGTCTTTCTTTTTCTATTACGCTTAAATATATCTGTCCCGTGGTGAAATTGTTTTTTTTGCCGAGGTTTGTGTTTAAAAATCTTTCGTAATTTCCAACGTCAAGATCCGTCTCTGCCCCGTCTTGAGTTACAAACACTTCACCATGCTCAAAAGGTGACATCGTCCCGGGATCGACGTTTATATAAGGATCTATTTTTAACATTGAAACCTTAAATCCGCTATGCTGTAAAAGAGTAGCTATCGAAGCTGAGGTAATACCTTTTCCAAGAGAACTTAAAACCCCTCCCGTTACAAAAATATATTTACCCATATAACGCCTTTTTGATTAAAATTATATCAAAAGTTGGGAAAGAGTGAGGGTGGTGAAAATGGTGAAAATAGTGAAAGCGGTGAAAATAGTGAAAACAGTGAAAATGGTGAAAATGTCAGATTTGTTTTGTTTTTTGGTATAAATTCTAAATCCTCAACCCTAAATCCTAAAACCTATGATAAAATATCAAAAAAGTAACCCGTAAAAGGATTAAAATGTTGCAAACTCCCGCGTATGTAATTGAAGAAGAGTTGCTTGAAGAAAATTTGAAACTTCTTAATATGGTTCAAAAAAAAGCTAACGCAAAAATATTAGTAGCGCTCAAAGGTTACGCTACATGGGCAACATTTGATTTGCTTGAGAAATATCTTTCGGGAGCAACGGCTAGCGGACTTTGGGAGGCAAAACTCGCTAATATGAAAAGCTGGGAAGTTCATACCTATTGTCCCGCTTTTAAAGAAGAGGAGATTGAAGAAGTGGCGGATATTTCCCATACCGTCGTTTTTAATTCGTTTAATCAACTTGAGAGATTTGAAAACATAGTCAAAAACAAAGCCTTAATCGGACTAAGGGTAAATCCTGGCGTTTCAAGCTCTCCCGTGCCGTTATACGACCCTTGCGCTCCTTTTAGTCGTCTTGGTATTACAAAAGCTAATTTTCGCGCCGATAAACTCAAAAACGTAAGCGGTCTTCATTTTCATGCACTATGTGAACAGCTTGATACCGCTCTTGAAAAAACTCTTGAAGAGTTTGAAAAGAGATTCGGAGAGTATTTAAAAGATATGGAATGGGTGAATTTCGGAGGAGGTCATCATATAACTCGCAAAGGATATAATGTCGAAAATTTAATCAATATAATTAAAGAATTTAAAAACAAATACCCCAATATAAAAGACGTTTATCTCGAACCCGGCGAAGCCGTAGGATTAAACGCCGGTTATTTGATTGCGCAAGTGCTTGATATCATAGATAACGGTATGAAAATAGCAATTCTTGATACAAGTGCCGAAGCACATATGCCGGACGTATTGGCAATGCCTTATCGTCCTGTTGTAAGAGGTGCCGGTGAGCCTAACGAAAAAAAATATACCTATAGACTTGGTGGAGTTACATGTTTAGCGGGAGATGTTATAGGCGATTATAGTTTTGATAAGCCTTTAAAAATAGGCGATAAAATTATTTTTGAAGATATGGCGATTTATACGATGGTAAAAAACACTGCTTTTAACGGTATTAAATTACCCGATATCGTTATAAAAAGAAAAGACGACTCTTTTTTCAAGGCAAGGGAATTTCATTTTGAAGATTTTAAAAATAGGCTCAGCTAACAGTTTAGATAAAAAATTTAATTTGGAATTAAATATTATTATTGATATTCAAGGAGTAATAAAGTGATTATGAAAATAATAAAAGAAAAAAGAAACAAATTAAATTCTTTGACTTAAAAAAATAAATTCACAATGTTTTTTATTTGCTTTGATTGGTTACTTTCAAAATCTCATTTTTTAATACAATTTGCACTTCGCTATTTTCGGTGTGCATTTAAAAGCGTTTGAGAATAAATTATCTATAATTTGAATAATATCTTCTTTATCGGCTTTTATAAACATATTTTCGCATTTTTTTATCGTTTTTATTTTTTGGTATTATCTAAATATTCAAAGCCTAAGATATTTAACTCTGATTAGGGAAGTCAATATGCTGTAAAAGAGCATATCAAGATATTGTCGGATAATGGCATATCAATCTCGATGGATGCTAAAGGCAGGTCGATTGATAATATTGTTATTGAGAGATTTTGGAGGACTTT
>CAYSKX010000044.1:0-6226 GCA_964431845.1 uncultured Nautiliales bacterium
TTTTATTGGCTATTTCGCACTGAGCGGGTGTAATACATCCGACTCCCTGCATTCCTAAGTTTTTTTGAAGCATACACCATTTCTTAAAACCCTCAAAGTCTTTATATTTTTGATATACAAATCCTACGGGAATAATATTTAAATACCTGCATACAAGTGAAAAATCGCTTAAAATTCTATGGATTAATGGATTGTTAGAATTTATAACCGAATGGTTTATATTTAATTCGTTAAGCAAATCGTAAATTCCTATATAAAAAGTAGTAAATTTCGGATGAATAAAATCTTTTAAATCAAAAAACGCTTTTTTCGTTTCTATTGAGAGGTGTATTTCTTTATCTGTTAGCATAAATACGTCATCTATTTCTTCAATTGAATTGACTTTAGGAATTCTAAAGGCATTAAACGTAAAATTATCTAAAAACTTAATATCTTCAATTCCTCCCTCATTAAGCGCATTAACACGAACGACTATTTCTTTGCTTGTATTTTTCAAATTCGATAAAAACACTCCGAGCATTACTCTTGCTATTTCTTTTTTTTCTTTCGGGACTCCGTCTTCTAAGTTTAGCATAATCACGTCAGCGGGTAATTCGTCTAATTTGTTTAAATGTTTAACTTGATGCCCACTTATCATTAAAACGCTTCTTTTTTTTGTTTTAACCGTTGGAAAATCGGATTGTTTAATTAAACCTAGCGCTTTTTGAACATCATTGTTTTGAATAATATTCGTTAAATGAGAAATGTCACTAAAAATCATTTCATTCCTTTGTTTTAAGATATAAAAGTATTGTTTTTATTTCTTTGTCCGTTAAATAATCGTATATGGGCATTATATTGATATATTTTAATGGAGAATTCGGATTTTTTTTGAGAATAGGTTTGATTTTGATTTTGTGAAACAGAGCTTTTTTGAACGTTTCGAAAGATAAATTTTCAATCGGATAGGTTTTTATCGTTTCTTTTTTACCTTTGGAATTTATAAATGAGGTGATTGTTTTTCCTTTTCCTTTTTTGCCGTGACATTTAGCGCAGCTTATGCCTCTTGGGTTGTTATAAAGCATTTTACCGTATTCGTAATTCGTAATAAACCATTCGTCATTTTTTGCACATGCAAGAGAAAATAAAAAAATAATAATTAAGCGCATTAATTTTCCTTTTATGTTAAAATTTCAATAATTCTTATTTTATCAAAAAAGGAAAAATAATGACAATTCTTGATGGAAAAAAACTCTCTGAAAAAATAAAAAAAACATTAAAAAAAGATGTAGAGCAATTACAATTAAAAGGAATAACTCCGGGACTTGCCGTTATACTTGTAGGAGATGATGCCGCTAGTCAAACGTATGTAAAAATGAAAAGAAACGCTTGTCATAAGGTCGGAATTTATAGTGTAGTGCATGAATTTCCGGAAAATATTACCGAAAAAGAACTTTTATCGACTATAAAAATGATAAATGAAAATCCTAATATTAACGGACTCTTAATTCAGCTTCCTTTGCCGAAGCATATAGATACCACTAAAATACTTGAAGCGGTTGATCCGAGCAAAGACGTGGACGGATTTCATCCTTATAATATGGGAAGACTTGTAGAAGGGCTTGAAACGTTTGCGCCTTGCACACCTCTTGGGGTAATGGAACTTTTTAACGAATACGGGATTGATTTAAAAGGCAAAGACGTTTGCGTCGTAGGTGCGAGTAATATCGTAGGAAAGCCGATGTGGGCGCTTCTTGTCAATGCTTGGGCGACGGTTGATATATGCCATATAGAAACGAAAGATTTGGCATCTCATACCAAAAAAGCGGATATAGTAATCGTAGGAGTGGGTAAACCTAATTTAATTACGGAAGATATGGTTAAAGAAGGTGCAATTGTAGTTGATATAGGAATAAATCGTCTTGAAGATGGCAAATTGGTAGGAGATGTCGATTTTGAAAATGTCAGCAAAAAAGCTTCATACATTACACCGGTGCCGGGAGGCGTAGGACCTATGACGATAGCAATGCTTTTAAAAAACACCGTCAAAGCCGCAAAAGGGTTGGATTATGATTAAGTGTTTGCTTATGCAAACGCTGAAAGCTCAAGGCTAAAGGTGCAAAGTTTTAAATAGGGTTTAGGGTTGAGAATTTAGGATTTAGAAAAATATTAATATCTAAAATCCCAATACTCATGGATGTTACTCCAAGTTTTTAATTTTTAGCTTTGTGCTTTGCGCTTTTAGCGTTTTCGAAGAAAACTTAAAAAAGGATTTAAATTGAAAGAAAAACTAAAAAAATTTTATCATTGGTCAAATACATGGACGGGGACTATCGTAATAGTTTTACTTATTATTTTCTTTTTAGCTCAAGCGTTTGTTATTCCGAGTGTAAGTATGAAAAGAACACTTCTTCCGGGAGACGCTTTGTTTGCTAAAAAATTTGCCTATGGTATCCCTATTCCTCATATTCCTTGGATAGAAGTGCCGATTTTACCGGATTTTAGAGGAGATGGGCATTTGATTGACGGACCTAGACCGCAAAGAGGAGATATTGTAATATTTAGATTCCCCTTAAATCCTAAGATGCATTTTGTAAAAAGATGCGTAGCCGTAGGTGGTGATAAACTGATGGTAAAAAATAAAAATTTATATTTAAAAATTCAAAATAGTGATCAAAAAACAATTGAATTCGCTAAGAAAATGAAAGCCGAAGTAGTGGATATAAACGGTGAAAAATGGGTGAAAAATCCTTATATGAAAGCACATCCGGGAATTCATCATGACAAAAACGTAGATTTTCCTCAGGAAGTTATTAATTATTCTCCTATAATCGTTCCGAAAGACAATTATTTTATGATGGGTGATAATAGAGACCATAGTAATGACAGTAGATTTTGGGGAGCGGTGCCTTATAAATTGATAGTCGGAAAACCTTGGTTTATTTACATGAGTTGGGTTATGCAAAAACCGGGAGAAGACGAAGCGGAAAATTGCCCGAATTATACTATTAGATGGAATAGGGTGGGTAAATCTATCGATGAAATAGAAGAAGAATTGCGCAAAGGCAAAAAACCTTATTTGACGGCAGGATGTAATACGGTGAAAAGTGAACAGTGAAAAGTGGACAATGGAAAATGAAAAGTGAAAAATGAAAAATTGAGAATGAAGAATTACAATTCAAAATTCATAATTCATAATTCAAAATTACCCATTTTCACCTATTTTCACATTTTCGCAAAGGATAAAAATTGGAATTTTATTTTATTAAATATTTAGCTTTAGCGTTGGCGTTTGTTGTTGCTATTGTCGGTCATGAGATAATGCATGGGCTTATGGCGAAGCATTACGGGGATTTAACGGCTACATTTGAGGGAAGGCTTAGTATTAATCCTTTGAAGCATATAGACCCTTTTGGGAGTATCGTATTTCCTTTGGTGCTTTTTATATCTCAAAAACTTGCGGGTGTGTCTGATCCAATTGTATTCGGATGGGCGAAACCTGTGCCGGTAAATATAATGAGCGTTGTTCGTCAAGGCGGATATATAGGTGCTTTTAACGTATCTATAGCAGGAGTTGTATATAATTTGAGCGTAGCGGTAATCGCATCGAGTTTAATTACTTTAATCAATACGCCCGAGGGGATGATAAGTGCGTTTTTGTATATGTTTTTAATGTATATGGTGCTTGTGAATACCGTTTTGTTCGTATTTAATATGTTTCCCATTCCTCCGCTTGACGGAGCGAATGCCGTTAAATATTTATCGCTTCAATTTAAATGGTATAAAATAGTGGAGTTTTATAATAAAATAGAACCTTACGGAATGATTGTTTTGATGATAATTCTTTTTACTCCTCTTAGCGGTTACTTTTTTTATCCTGTGGAGATTATATTAAGGATTTTGCTGTGAATAAATTATACCAAAAAACAAAACAAATCTGACATTTCACCATTTTCACTATTTGTAAGTTTTGGTGAAAGTGGTGAAAGTGTGAAAATTGTAAGAAGTTTTTTTGTAATGGTATAAGAATATAAATTTAAATATATTTAATAGATAGATAATATTTACTAAAAAAAAATAAATATATACCGGTTGAAACTGATGTTATATACAAAAAATTGAAAACAAGAAACCGAAATTCAAAATTCATATTCATAATTCAAAATTAATTCTCAATTCTCAATTCATATGATATAATACCGTTTTAAAAAGGCGCTCAATGAAAAGAGAAAGTAGAAGAATTCTTATAAAATTCTCTGGCGAAGCATTAGCTGGAGAGAATGGCTTCGGGATTAACACAAAAACATTAAAATATCTTGCCGATGAAATCAAATCCGTAATTAGCGAAAATTATGAAGTTGCCATAGTAATAGGGGGAGGCAACTTCATAAGAGGCGTAAATACCGCAAAAGACGGGATTATTAAAAGAACATCCGGTGATTATATGGGAATGATAGCGACGGTAATCAATGCTATAGCCTTACAAGAAGCTCTTGAAAAAGATGACGTTGCAACGCGAGTTCAAAGCGCTATAAAAATGGAAGAAATTGCTGAAAACTTTATAGTTCGCCGTGCCATTCGTCACCTTGAAAAAGGAAGAGTGGTAATTTTTGCGGCAGGGACGGGAAATCCGTTTTTCACGACAGATACAGCAGGAGTATTAAGAGCTAGTGAAATAGGAGCTGGAGCTATTATAAAAGCTACGAAAGTTGACGGTGTATATGATAAGGACCCGGTAAAATTTGAAGATGCTAAGCTTTTAAAAGAAATAAGCTATGAAGACGCATTACAAGAAAACATAAAAGTAATGGACGGGACAGCAATTGCCTTAGCAAGAGAAAACAAACTACCTATTATTGTTTGCAATATGTTTGAAAAAGGCAACCTGCTTAAAATATTAAAAAACGATCCGGAAGCGAAGTATTCTATAGTTAAATAATATGTTTGCTATCGCAAACAGCTAAGAGCACAGAGCTTAGAGCTTTTTAAGGTATAATTATTAAAGACAATATTTCGTATATTTTACTCTCAGCTCTAAGCCCTTAGCTTAAAAAACATAAAGGAGTATCATGAGAATAGAACAAATCAACGCAAAAGCACTTGAAAAAACAAACTACGACAGATATCTATTAAGTCAGGCAATTGCAAAAAGAGTAAAAGAATTGATAAACGGTGCTAAACCGATGGTTTCTTTGCCTAAGGCGAATATGCAACTTACGGAAATAGCGATACTTGAAATTGCCGAAGGTTTAATAAAGGTTAAAGAAATTTGAGAGAAGATTTCGTTCGTTTATTAGATAAAATTCAACATATCAAAAGCGTAGATGAAGCAAAAGGGCTTTTGTTTCGTAAAATAAATACGCCCTTAATTAACAAAGCCATTAATTTTGCCGAAAAAGCCCATCAAAACCAAAAAAGAAAAAGCGGTGAAGATTATGTAATTCATCCTATTCTCGTGGCCGTAATTACAAGCTATTTCACTAAAGACAAAGATGTAATTACGGCTGCAATTTTGCATGATATTGTAGAAGATACTGATTATACCGTTTATTATATTAAAGACGAATTCGGCAAAAACGTAGCAAATCTTGTAGAAGGTCTTACCAAAATAGTGGAAATCAGACAAAATTCGCTCATTCCTTCCACATCAAACGAAAAACTTACAAAATCCGCTATGACGTTTAGAAAAATGCTTCTTGTTTCCATTCAAGATATACGGGTTTTGATTATTAAACTTTGTGACAGACTACATAATATGCTAACACTAAGCGCCTTAACACCCCATAAACAAAAACGAATAGCTGAAGAAACGTTGGTCGTATATACGCCTATTGCCCATAGACTCGGAATTTCCACACTAAAAAACACTCTTGAAGATTTGGCTTTTAAATATCTATTACCCGAAGAATACGAAAAAATAGACGAATATCTAAAACGACATAAAGAAGAATTTAGATTAAGACTTAACGAATTCACTCAAAAAATACAAAAATTACTATTAAAATCGGGACTTAAAGATTTTGAAATAAAAAGCAGAATAAAACACTATTATTCGATTTTTCTAAAAATGCAAAGAAAAGGTATTTCGATAGAAGAAATTCTCGATTTGCTTGCCGTTAGAATTATAGTAAATGAACCTATTCAGTGTTATGAAACGCTTGGAGTTGTGCATTTGAACTTTAGACCGTTAATTAGCAGATTTAAAGATTATATAGCTATTCCTAAGGAAAACGGATATCAAACGCTT
>CAYSKX010000045.1:0-6175 GCA_964431845.1 uncultured Nautiliales bacterium
AATTTTTGTATAATATGGATATGGTGCATAAGCTTACTACAGAAGTTACTAAAAATGCAAATCCTCCTAGATTTGAATATGAACAAGGAAGTAATTATTTGATAATGAAATATAATTCTAAAAGAGGTTTGCCAGTTTTACTTCCAGGATTAATTAAAGGGGTTGCTAAATATTTTAATGAAAAAATAAAAATAGAAAATATAAATGCAAACACATTTAAAATTGAATTTTTATAAAGGAGTTTTTTTATGTTTTTTAAAAGAAAAACAATTGAAACAATTACAGAAAATTGTGATAAATATCAACAAGAAATAAATGAATTAAAAAATCAAATCCAAATTATAACCGATAATTTTAATGATAGTTTGAAAATTTGTAATAATAAATTGAAAAAAGTAAATAAAACGGCTCCTTTTGCAATAAAATTGATAAAAAATCTTGCTAATTTTTCGGATTATTTAAATAATACGGCAATGAGTGTTATGAAAACATTGCAATTTTTACAACGAACTCAAACACAAGTAGTTCAAAGTTATGAAATTGCTAAAAATTCTTTTGAATCTAGTAAAGAAATGTTGCAACATTCAGAAGTAATGTCGCAAAATATTCAACATTTACAACACAATGTAGAAAACATTAAAGGTATCGTAGGATTGATTAAAGATATTGCGGATCAAACTAATCTTTTAGCACTTAATGCTGCTATAGAAGCAGCTAGGGCAGGAGAACATGGAAGAGGATTTGCAGTAGTTGCAGATGAAGTTAGAAAACTTGCTGAAAAAACAATTAAAGCTACAAATGAAATAGATGACACAATTACAAATATTTATATAGATACCAATAACACGGTAGAGAGTGTAAATATTGTATTAAAGCTTATAAAACAAAATGAAAAATTAATGGAAACTACTGAAGAAAAATTGCAAAACTTAGTTGAAATAAGTTCTCAAATTTTACAAGAAATTCAAAATATATCTAAAAACATATCCGAAGAATCTTTAGCAACAGAAGAGATTAATTCATACGCTTCTTTAGTAAAACATTTAATTACTAACATAAAAGATAGTGATAGTTAAAATATAGTTAAAATCATTAAATTTGCTTTTAAACTCTTTTTTTAAAGGTTCAAGACCTTTTTTTTGTAATACCATTACCAAAAAAAACTTCTTACAATTTTCACACTTTCACTAAAACTTACAAATGGTGAAAATGTGAAAATGGTGAAAATGGTGAAAATGGTGAAAATGTGTAAGTGGTGAAAATGTGAAAATGGTGAAAATGTCAGATTTGTTTTGTTTTTTGGTATAATTTTTATAATAAATAAATTTTATTGTTTATTTTTGTTTTGCAACTTTAATTATAAATTTCCAAAATTTCGTATGCCGTATTTCTTTTTGCGGGAATTTCTCCTATATCTTTAATTAATTCTATCATTTCCTGTTGGTTCATGGCGTTTTGAACACCGGCGCTTCTAACGACGTTTTCTTCCATCATAGTCGAGCCGAGATCGTTTGCGCCGTATAAAAGAGCTAATTGTCCTATATAGCTTCCTTGTGTTACCCAGCTTGATTGGATGTTTTTAAAATTATCCAAAAACACTCTTGCAGCGGCTAAATATCTTAAGTATCTGTTGGAGGAGGTTTTTTGTTTAATTGTGCCTTCTTTATACAAAGCCGTCCTATAAGGCTGAAATGACCACATAATAAACGCCCTAAAACCGCCCGTTTCATCTTGTAAATTTCTAATCAAATTCCAATGCTCCACAATCTCTTCAATGCTTTCTACCGTGCCAAACATCATAGTAGCCGTTGTTTTCATACCTATTAAATGAGCTGTTTTGTGTATTTCAAGCCATTTTTTAGTGTCGATTTTGCGCGGTGCTATGATATCTCGAACTCTATCGCTTAGTATTTCCGCGCCGGCTCCAGGAATTGAGCTAAGCCCTTTTTCTTTTAATCTTATTAAAACTTCTTTGATTGAAATTTTTGAAATTTTTGCGATATAATCGATTTCAGGTGCTGAAAATCCGTGAATAGTAATATCGGGATGTTTTTTATGTATATGTTCGACTAAGTTTTCGTAAAATTCTATAGTTAAATCTGGATGAACGCCACCTTGGAATAAAATTTGCGTTCCCCCGATTTGTTTTAATTCTTCTATTTTTTTATCAATTTCTTCGTAAGTTAAAATATATGCGTCTTTAGATCTTTTATGTTTGTAAAAAGCGCAAAATTTACATCCGACGTTACATATATTAGTATAATTGATATTTCTATCTACTATAAAAGTAGTTATTTTTTTAGGGTGAAATTCTCTCTTTTTTAACAGAGCCATTTCACCTAAATCTAGTAAATTTGTATTTTTTATTAAATTTATTGCATTTTTTGTATCAAATCGCATTTTTTTCCTTTCAATTTTTAGTATAATTTAGCATAAATTTTAACGTAAAAGGCTAAAAAATGGAAGAACTAATTTGGGAAGTTTCAGAAAGAACGATAAAAGAGTTAAAAAAAGCACAAAAAGCACCTTATCCTTTGTATTATGCTAACATTTTTAATTTGTTGTTAAAAGAAAACAATAAAGAAGAAAAAAAGGTAAATCCTAAATTACTTTGTGATTTAAACAATAAATTAAACGAACAATTTATAGAAAAAACAGCCGATACTTTGAAAGAAGTGTCCAATGTTTCGAAAGAAATTAAAAAAGAATCATCGCATTTGAAAGAGGAAATAAAAGAACCTATAGATATGGATTGTTTAAAAGATATAATAATTCAATTTAGTTCGGAATTAATAGATAAAGTCAGCAAATTGGAAAATACCGTTCAAAGTTTAGAAAAAGAATTGCAAAAATCATATAAAGAAATGTTAATAGATCCTTTAACAAAAGTTTATAATAGAAAAGCGTTAGAAAAAGATTTGGCTAAAATTTTGCCTCATGGAAAAGATAAGTCGATGAACATGTGTGTAGCGGCATTGGATTTTGACCATTTTAAAGAAATTAACGATAATTACGGTCATTTGGTTGGAGATTTTGTTTTAATTAAAATTATATCTACTATAACTCAATTAATAAGAAAAGAAGATAGGGTATATAGGTATGGAGGAGACGAATTTATAATTGTTTTTAATAGAAGTGATTTAAGAGATGCGGAATTTGCGATTAAAAGAATTACAAGTAGAGTTGCAAAAAATAAATTAAAGTATAAAGAGCATTTAATAGATGTAACCTTGTCAATTGGATTAACGATGCATAAAAAAGGTGACTCTTTTGAGAGTATTATAAAAAGAGCTGATGAAGCATTATATGAAGCTAAAAAAAATAGAAATTGTTATGTTATAAAGTGATAAAATGAATATATTTGACGGAATTATTATTGCCGTTACATTAATACTTGCGATAAAAGGTTATTTTAATGGTATAATTAAAGAAGTAGCCGGTTTGATAGGGATTATAGGAGGGCTTTTTTTGGCTTCTAAATTTTTTCATCAAACTGGAATTTATATAAATGAGCATTTGTTCGAAATACCTAACAAATCTGCAATTGATTTGGTGGGATTTATAACCGTTTTCGTAGGATTTTGGGTTTTGAGTGTTTTTGTAGGATTTTTGCTTGGCAAAATTTTAAAATTAAGTGCTCTTGGTGGGCTTGATAGAATGCTCGGATTTATTTTTTCCGGTGCTAAATTTTTTCTTCTTGTTAGCGTAATTACGGCAATGCTTTGGAATATTGCTATTGTTAGAGAAAAAATGCAAAATATGACGAAAAATAGTTTGATTTTACCTATATTAGTTGAATTGGGTAATAAAATTATAAGCATAACTCCTAAGGATATGGAAAAAATACGTAAAAATGTTAATATTTCATATTTAAAAGTAAAGGATACGGTTGATGTTTAGTAATGAATATGTGAAACTTAGAATGCAAAAGGCTGAAAAGTTAAAAGAATCCGGCGTAAATCCATATGGACATAATGCAAAAAGAGATCCCGAAATTGCTGAGTTTTTAGAAAAAAACAAAGATGTCGAAAATTTAGAAAACAAAAGAGACGAAAATAGAAAATTTACCGTCGCAGGACGCGTTAAATTCTTAAGGCTTATGGGGAAAGCAGCGTTTTTTAAAATCGAAGATTTAAGCGGTATTTTACAAGTTTATATGTCAAAAAACGAGCTTAAAGAAAATTTTAATCTACTTAAAAAAAATCTTGAAGTGGGTGATATAGTTGAGGTAAAAGGTTATCCGTTTGTGACTAAAACGGGAGAGCTTAGTATTCATGCTGATGATGTAACTATTTTGACAAAAGCTTTGCATCCTCTGCCTGAGAAATTTCACGGTCTAACGGATGTGGAAACAAGATACAGACAACGGTATCTTGATATGATTATGAATAAAGAAGTTCGAGATACGTTTCTTTTAAGAAGCAAAATAGTTTCTTTAGTTAGGGAGTTTTTTTTAAATCACGGATTTTTGGAAGTTGAAACACCTATGCTCCATACGGTGATCGGAGGTGCGAACGCAAGACCATTTATGACTCATCATAATGCGCTTGATATTGATATGAATCTTAGAATTGCGCCGGAATTGTTTTTAAAAAGATTAATCGTCGGTGGTTTTGAGGCGGTATTCGAACTTAATAGAAACTTTAGAAATGAAGGAATCGATCATACGCATAACCCTGAATTTACTATGATAGAATTTTATTGGGCGTATCACAATAAAGAAGATTTAATGAATTTGACAAAAAAGCTGTTTGAGTTTTTGTTTGAAAAATTAAATCTTAGCAAAAAACTTACATATGCAGGTATGGAGATTGATTTTGATAATTGGCAAACTATAACATATAAAGAAGCGCTAATCAAAATAGGAAATATCCCGGAAGATATTTTGGAAGATGTAGAAAGGGTAAAGCAATACTTAAAAAAAGCAGGTGCGGAACTTGAAAATCATATGGATTCCAAAGGTAAGCTTTGGGCGGAATTGTTCGATATGTTCGTAGAAAGCAAACTTATTAATCCGACGTTTGTGACGGATTTTCCGATTGAAATTTCTCCGCTTGCGAGAAGAAGCGACGAAAATCCCGAAATTGCTGAAAGATTTGAGCTTTTTATCGCCGGACGCGAAATAGCGAACGGATTTAACGAATTAAATGACCCTTTAGATCAATATGAAAGGTTTAAAAAGCAACTTGAAGCTAAAGCGAAAGGCGATGAGGAAGGCATGGATATGGATTATGATTATATTCGCGCTTTACAATACGGAATGCCTCCTACGGCCGGTGAAGGTTTGGGAATTGATAGGTTGGTGATGCTTTTAACGAATTCCGAAAGTATTAAAGACGTAATACTTTTTCCTACGATGAAGCCGAAAAAAGAGATTAAAGACAGCGATGATGTCCATTAAAAGGAGATTAAAGGTTTTAAAAAAGAAAAAAGTAATAGAGGAAATTTTATATACGTTTTTTGGTGTTTTTATTAACGCTTTTTATGGTTTAACAAAACAGCAAGCGGGGTTTTTATGATTATGTGATATTTTATTATCAATGTTTTTGATTATAGAAGATATATATTTAAAATACAAGGAGCGATATGCCGTTACAGACGGTTTTTGTTGTTATTTTATTTATTTTTGGAATTTATTTTAATTAAAGATTTAAAAGGAGAATTACAATGAGTTTAATGGATTATGATGTTGAAGTTTATTCAATAATAGAAAAAGAGCTGAAAAGACAAACCGACCATCTTGAAATGATTGCAAGCGAAAACTTTACGCTACCGGAAATAATGGAAGCGATGGGAAGTGTGTTTACTAATAAATATGCTGAAGGTTATCCTTATAAAAGATATTACGGAGGATGTGAATATGCGGATATGATAGAGCAGTTGGCAATCGATAGAGCAAAAGAGTTGTTTGGCTCTAAATTTGCAAACGTTCAACCTCATTCCGGCTCGCAAGCGAATACCGCCGTTTATGTGGCTTTGCTTAAACCTCTTGATAGAATATTAGGAATGGATTTAAGCAACGGAGGGCATTTGACACATGGTGCGAAAGTGAATTTTTCAGGTAAACATTATCACTCTTTTAGTTACGGAATTGATGAAAAAACCGGAAGAATAGATTATGACAAAGTTAGAGATATAGCGAAAATCACTAAACCTAAGATGATAGTCTGCGGTG
>CAYSKX010000046.1:0-6023 GCA_964431845.1 uncultured Nautiliales bacterium
TAAATCATCTAATTTTTTCTTTTTAGAAATTTTAGAGTTATTAAGTTTAAAATTTTTTCTAATATCATAATTCATTTTCTAACCTTTTAATTCACTTATTTCATTACGGTTTTAGTTTTCTTTATTCATTAATTAATATTTTACAAGACTGTCAACCGTAACGCCTAAGTTCTTAATTTTTTCAGCACCGTCTAAAAACGTAAGTTCGATTAGAAAAACAGCAGCTTCAATTTTACCGCCTATTTTTTCTATTAATTTTACAGCTGCTTCGGCAGTTCCTCCCGTTGCTATCAAATCATCAACAAGTAATATTTTTGGATTTTTAATATTTTTAAAAGCGTCTATATGAATTTCAATTTCGTCAAAACCGTATTCAAGAGCGTATTTTTCCGCTACGGTAGTATATGGGAGTTTGCCTTTTTTTCTAAGAGGCACGAAACCTTTTTTAATTTTTGCAGCTATTGCGGCACCGAATATAAATCCCCTACTCTCAATCCCGCATACAAAATCAACATCTTTATATTTTTGAGCAAAATAATCTATAATTTCACTAAAAAGTTCCCCATCGTTTAAAAGTGTCGTAATATCTTTAAAAACAATACCTTTCTTAGGATAATCCGGAATATCCCTAATAGCTTCTTTTACTTTTCTTATTAATTCTCCATTCTCCATTTTCAATTCTCCATTCATTTAACTTTTTCCAAATAATCACCCGTTCTCGTATCGACTTTAATTTTATCCCCTTCAAGTATATGACAAGGAACTGTTACAACCGCACCTGTTTCTACTTTTGCAGGTTTTCTACATGCACCGCTTCTATCTCTATTGCTTACGGGTTGAGTTTCAACCACTTCAAGTTCAACCGTCAAAGGAAGCTCCACCCCTATAACTTTACCGTTATGAAAAAGCACATCAACATTCATACCCTCAAGCAAAAAACCTTTGCTTTCTTCAAAAATTTTCAAGTCGATAGGAATCATTTCGTAAGTTTCATTATCCATAAAATAATACAAATCGCCCTCATTATAAGAGTATTGATATTTTCTTCTTTCAAGATTAGGCTCATCCGCTTTATCACCGGCATGAAACGTTTTTTCTATTACTCTTGAGTCAATTAAGTTTTTGAGTTTAGTCCTAACAAACGCCGCACCTTTTCCCGGTTTTACATGATGATATTCTATGATTTTATACGGAATCCCGTCAAGCTCGATATTTAGATATTTTTTTAAATCACTCATACTATATGCCATTTCATCTCCTTTAATTAAAAGTTAAAAGTGTAAAGTGAAAAGTGTAGGATTTTTATTTTTTTAAATTTTCACTTTTAATTTTTCATTTTTCACTTATATCTCAGCATATCCCACACTTAATGCCGCTTTTAAGTTTCTAAGTTCGTCTAAGACGTCTTCATTTACTTCATTATCTACGATAATCACCGCCATTGCTTGATTTTCTTTATTTCTTCCAAGTCTAAAATCCGCAATATTAATATTATGCTTAGCTAAAGTCATTCCGACTTCTCCGATAACTCCCGGAACATCCGTATTTTTAAAGAATATCATTTTACCCTTCGGTTCAAATTCTAAATCAAAACCTTTAAATTCCACAATTCTCGGATGCTCTTCAAGCATCGTTCCGCTTATGGAATATTCTCCGTCATCGGTTAAAACTTTAATATTTACCAAATTTTTATAAGTATCGTTTTTGATTTGTTTATTTTCGGTCGCTATACCTTTTTGAGCGGCAAGAAATTCGGCATTTACATAATTTACGTTTTCTGTAATATTTTGCAATAATCCGACAAGCGTAAACGTTAATACCGATTTGCTCTCGTTAGTTATATCACCGCTTAGATTGATTTTTACTTTTTTAACGGATTTGTTAATTACTTGAGAAAGAATATAACCCATTTTTTGAGAAAGCTCAAGATATTTAACAACCCATTCCGGAGTATTTGCCGTATTTATAGGTAAATTAAGCGCATTCGGATAACTACTTCCTCTTAGCGCTTCAATAATACCTTCGGCGGCTTGAATTGCGATTCTTTCTTGAGATTCACGCGTATTCGCTCCTATATGAGGAGTTACGGAAACGTTTTCAAGCTCGAAAAACGGATGATTTGTTAAAGGCTCTTTATTAAATACATCTATTCCAAGCCATGCTACTTTTCCGTTTTTAAGCGCGGCGGCTACGTCCTCTTCATTATACAGTCCGCCTCTTGCACAGTTGATTAAAACCACTCCGTCTTTCATTTTTTCTATTTCTTTTTTTGTAATCATATTAACGGTTTCTTTTGTCTTAGGTGTGTGTATGGTTATAAAATCGCATTTTAAAATTTCTTCAAAATTAGTCGTATATTTACATCCAAGATCAGTTGCTTTGCTCGGTTCTATATACGGATCATACGCAATAACGTCCATTTCAAGCGCTTTTGCTCTAATCCCAACCCTACTTCCTATATTACCGAAACCGATTATTCCGAGTTTTTTACCGGCAAGCTCAATTCCTAGCCACTTTTCTCTATTCCAAACACGCTCTTTTTTCAAATTCCACACGGCATTCGTAAAGCTTCTTGCAGCCGTCAATAAATGTGCCATCGTAAGTTCGACCGCAGCTAAGGTATTTGCCGTCGGAACGTTCATAATAATCACGCCTCTTTTGCTTGCCGCTTCCATATCTACGTTATCAACACCTACTCCGGCTCTGATAACCGCTTTTAATTTTTTGGCATGAGTTAAAAATTTTTCATCAACGGGAGTCGGACTTCTTGTTATTACGCCTTCGGCGTCTTCTATTATTTTCAAAAGTTCATCTTTTGGAGTTTTACTTGCATCTATAAGATTTATATCCTTAGCGTTTTTTAATATTTCAAATCCCGCCGGATGGATAGGATCACATACAACCACTTTCATTTAAATCCTTTTAATAATTTTTTTAAATTTTATATCGAAATGATAACTTTGAAATAATCTAATAATTCTATTAGCTTGTGCTAACGACCTAAATAAAATAAAAATTTGCGTTTTTTCCTTTTCAAGCATAGAATATGCGATAGCTTCGTTTTCAAGTATCGCTTTTATATTAAAAAGTGCATATTCATCATTTGCATCAATCGTAACTTTATAGAGTATAATTTTTTTATACTCTCTAAAATCAATTTTCATAAACATTTCTCTTGCCGGAAAAGCATGAGAACTAAAAGAAAGTTTTAAAGTATCCTCTTTTGTTTCAACTTTTGTTATATTTTGTTTTGTAGCCGGTATTGTTTCAATATCCGGTTTTGAAATTTTATCATATACAATAAATAAAATAACGGCTATCAGACTTGTTAAAACAAAAACAACTATTTTCATTCGGCAAGTTTCACTCTTTCACCGTTTATTTCTATTATTTTACCTTTAAAATTATCCCCTACGCTATATTCGTTTTTATAATCTTCTCTTCTCACAAGAGCTTCTATATCACCAAGGTCTATAAACATTCCAAAATCAGTAATATATTTAACTTTTCCTTCCACTTCATCACCTACTTGATGACTCTTAGCAAAAGAATCATATGGATTTGGCATTGCATCTTTTCTTGAAACAATTACTTTATTTTCTTCCGGAGATATGGTAATAATTTTAAATTCCGCCTTATCGCCTATATTGAAAACTTCGCTTGCTTTTTCTCCTTTTTTAAACGAAGCAAATTTGTTCGGTAAAAGGGTGCTAATTCCGTCTATTTCAACAAAAGCACCCACATTTATAAATTTCGTAACAATTCCTTCTACAATATCTCCGGCTTTATATTTTTTTGCAAATAAAGTGGCAGGTTTGGTTAAAAGATTCTTTCTGCTAACTCTTAGTTTTTCGGCTTCCGGATTAATTTCGACAATTTCCACTTCTATCTCTTGACCTAAGGTCAAATCATTAATACCTTCCCAATTTATTTCACTTATATGTAAAAATCCTTCAACACCGTTTCCAATATCCACAAAAGCTCCGTATTCCGTAATATGAGAAACACTCACTTTTACGACATCACCAATATTTAATTCTTTTATCTCCTCCCATGGATTAGGTAATGTTTTTTTTATCGAAAACACTCTTCTAACCGGATCAATTAATTTAACTTGAACTTCATCGCCTTCGCTTATATATTGACGATGATCTATTTTTTTATAAAATATCTCTTCCCTTGGAACAAAACCGCTTATACCGTCAACATTAATAACTATTCCTTTTGGTTTTACTTTCGTTACAAGTGCATTTATAACTTCATCAGCTCTTTTTTCGAGCTTTGTTTTAATATCGTTAAGATAAGCTTTTCTATCTACGACAACGGAATTTTGTTTGAATTCCTTTACGTAAGCTTTTACGTTTTTACCGATAACGCTTTCATCCTCTTTTAAGCCGCTTAAGCTTTTTGGCAAAAATATTTCAACTTCATCGATATACCCTACAAAACCACCTTTGATTAATTTTTCAATTTTAAACTCAACTACATCACCAACTTTTAATTCACTCATACCAATTCCTTTATTCTTGAGATTATTTTTTCAACCAACCATTCGGGCGTGGAAGCACCGGCACTTATGCCGCAATACTTTTTAGCTTTAAACCACTCTTTTTTTAACTCATCTTCACTTTCAACCAAATATGCAGCACAATATTCTTTTGCGATATTATACAATTGTTTAGTGTTAGAAGAATTTTTTCCGCCTATTATTATCATAATATCCGCTTTTTCACTTAATTCTCTGACGGCATCTTGATTTTCAAAAGTAGCGTTACATATAGTATTAAAAACTCTCACTTCTTTATAATTTCTAATCAAATAATCAGTTATTTTTAAATAATCACTAACTTTTCTCGTTGTTTGAGCGACAGTCGCTATACGCTCTTTTAGTTTTATATTTTTTAATTCGCTTGGGTCCAAAACCACATATACCCTATTATGAACCGAATAACTCATAACACCCTGTATTTCGGGATGACTTTTATCTCCGAATATGACTATATCATATCCAAGTTCACTTAAATTTTGAACGATTTCCTGAGGTTTTTTAACAAACGGGCAAGTAGCATCTATAATTTCGATATCTTTTTGTTTTAAGTTTTGTAATTTATCCTTATCGATACCGTGCGTTCTGACGATTACTCTTTTGACGGTTCCGTCAATATCGTCAATACTTTCTACATATCGAACATTATAATTAATAGCCAATCTTTCAATTTCCAAAGGATTGTGTATAAGAGGTCCGAGCGTTACGGCATTTTTCGAATTTTGTGCAATTTCAACAGCTCTTTTAACACCGAAACAAAATCCGTAACTTCTCGCTTTTTCAATTATCATTTTTAACCTTATAATCCGCTATTTTTTCAAACAGTTTAAAAAAATTAGGAAATGAAGTATTAATACTTTCGGCTTTATAAATTTTCATTCCGCATAAAAGCCCGAGAACGGCAAAACTCATAGCAATTCTATGATCGCCCTTAGAATCAATCTTAGCAAATTTCGGAACCCCTCCCGTTATTTCATAACCATCTTCAAATTCAGTAGTTTCTATTCCGCACGCTTTTAAGCCGTTTACAACGGTAGAAATTCTATCGGATTCTTTTATTCTTAATTCTTTAGCGTTTTTAACGACACTCTTTCCATCCGCTACCGCCATAGCCATCGCAAGCGCCGGAAGTTCGTCTATCAGCCAAGGAACATTCTTATCTACTTTGACGGCTTTTAATTTTCCGCCTTTAACTACAATATCACCAATAGGTTCATATTTGTCCTCTTTTAAGATATACTCAATATCCGCACCCATTTTTTCCAATATCTTGTATGCTTCAATTCTCGTCGGATTTAACGTCACATCTTTAATTATAGCAGTAGAATCAGTTATAGCAGCGGCAACAGCAAAGAAAAACGCACTACTCGGATCATTCGGAACTTCTATATTTAACGCTTCAAGTTTTTTTTCAAGTGGATTTATCTTAATTCTCAATTCTCCATTCTCAATTCTCCATTTAATATCCGCTCCCATA
>CAYSKX010000047.1:0-5995 GCA_964431845.1 uncultured Nautiliales bacterium
TTACCGAGATAGTCGATAGGTTTAAAATAGGTATGTTCGAGTGAATAGGTTATAATATTTATAGGGAAAACGTTTAATACCGTTTTGGCATATGAGATGTTTTTGTAAATTCGTGCATGGATATTGGTGTCCGTTGAAGTTTCTTTCCAAGAGAGGTCTTTTTTGTTAATATGAACTATTTTGCAAAAATCATCTTCATAGACGGATTTGTTTTGTTTATTGATTATCATTTTATCACTTTCGATTTTTAATGATATACTTCCTGTGCCTATGTTTAAGAAGTTTTTTTCATAAAGAATTTTTGCCGTTAGCTTGTATTCGTCTAAAACGCTTGAAATAATCAAAGTAGCCCTTTTTTGGTATAATTATACAATATTAAAATAAAAAATGGAGAATTGAGAATTGAGAATTGAGAATTACGAAATAAAAAATAAAAATTTAAATATACCCCATATTCCGGTTTTATTAAATGAAACGATAAATTTATATGCAGATATTCCGAGTGTTGGATATTTTATTGATTGCACATTAGGTTTTGGCGGGCATAGCGAAGCTATACTTAAGAGATATCCGAATATTAAGCTTATAGGAATAGATCAAGATAACGAAGCTATGGCTTTTGCGAAAAAAAGACTTGAAAGATTTGGAGATAGGGTGCAATTTATTAACAAAAGAGCATCAATTGCACTTGAAAAGCTTCCTCAAGATTTAGAAATTGCCGGGATTTTGGCCGATATCGGAGTTAGCAGTTATCAGCTTGATAATAAAGATAGAGGTTTTACTTTCGATAGTGATGAGCTTGATATGAGAATGGATAAAACGCAAGAATTTAGCGCAAAAGAGGTAATTAATTTTTATTCAAGAGAAGATTTGCAAAGAATTATTAAAAATTATGCCGAAGAAAGAAGATATAAAAAAATAGTAAATGCTATTGTTTCTAAAAGACCGTTTAAGTCAAACAGAGAATTTGCCGATGTATTAAGAAAAGTAGGTATAAAAGACAAAAAAGATTTAGCAAGGATTTTTCAAGCGATAAGAATAGAGGTCAATAGTGAGCTTGAAGAGCTTGAAAAAATATTAAAAAATTCTAAAAAGTTAGCTCAAAGCGGAACTGTTTTGGGTATAATTACGTTTCATTCTTTAGAAGATAGGATAGTAAAAAACAGATTTAAAAAATGGGCGAAAAAATGTATATGTCCTCCGGAAGCTATCAGGTGCGAATGCGGTAAAAACAATGAAATAGGCGAAATAATAACAAAAAAACCGATAACGGCGTCAAAAGAAGAAATTAAACGAAATCCCCGTGCAAGGAGTGCGAAATTGAGGGGATTTAAATTTAAATAGAGGATTCAAGGATGAATGTAGAAGCAAAAGAAAGAGAGTTACTATTAGAGAATATTGAAGATTATATTGTTCAAGAAAATCTTTCTTTTACAATTGTAAGAAATTTAATATTAACAATTGTATTTTCATTAACGATACTGTTTCCAAAAATTTATATTTCTTCTCAAATCTATTTAAAATCGGTGCAAATAAATAAAATGCTAAATGAATATTACTCACTCAAAGCCGAAAACTCTTTGCTTGCTTCTAAAATTGAAAAAATTAAATTCAAAAACAGAATGGAAAAACTTACTTTTTAAATGTGTCCATTCTATGGACGCTGAAAGCGAAAAGCTTAAAGCAAAATATATGTAATATTATTTTATTAACTGATGTTACGTATTTGTAATAAAGAGGGTTAGGTGTTTAGAGGCAAAAGGGTGAAGGTGGAAGGATGAAGGTTGAAAGGGTGATGGAAAATGAATTTTCCGTTTTTCGAACGTAACACCGGCTTTAACCGATATAAAAAGTGAACTTTTATAGTATTCAATAAATCTGGAATAATAGTATAAATCGTTATTCTTATGATATAATATTTCAGTTTGTTTTTGTAAAAGGTAAAAAATGGCTGAAATTGATAAACAAAAAGAAGTGATTGGATTTTGGAAAGTGGCTTTTTCTGTAATTGTAGGTGCTGTTTTTGGGATTATTGGATATTTGTTTGATAATTTTGATAAATTAAGCAATGTTAAACTGATTTTTACTAATGTTGCTGTTGTTTTTTTAATTGTTTTATTAATTTTTATTGCAAATGTTTTAATAAAAGAAATTGATAAAATAAAGGATTTGTAATGATATATTTTATAACTGCTGCGGTTATTGCGATGGTGGGTGTATTTGTTGCTTTTTTTATGGTAGCGGGTGGTTTGAAGTCTAAACACTCTTAGTGAAGATAATATTAAATTTATTTTTGTTAATATTTCAATTGTTTTATTGTTATTTTTATTGATTTATTCATCTTTCAAATTTTCAGTTTTCTGAATGTAACGCCGGTTTTTTTAACTCTCAATCTAAAATTCATAATTCAAAATTCATAATTATTCTCAACTCCTATTTGATTAATGTTAGAGTATTTATGGTTTGACTTTTTGGTTTAGTATAAGTATAATTGTTCATACGATTGTATGAAAGGTGTATTATGCAAAAGATAAGAAGCACATTTACGGTTTCAGATTATATTGTAGATGAATTAAATACGGTATCCAAAGAGTTGAATGAGAAAAAAAGCCATATTGTTGAAAAAGCATTAAGTATGTATTTTGACTATATAGATGAAAAGATAGCCGATAAAAGATTAGACGAGCTTGAAAGTGGCAAAGAAAAAATAATACCTGCCGAGGAAGTTTTTAAAGAATTAGGTATATAAGATTATGTATAAATTGGTCTTTTTAAGCAGTGCGGAAAAAGAGTTTAAAAAGTTAGATATTGTTGCACAAAAAATAATAAAAGAAAAATTGATTCTTTTATCAAAAGACCCAAACAGTGTAAAAAACAATATCAAAGCACTAAAAGGTAAACATAAAGGCAAGTTTAGATTTCGTATCAGCAATTATAGAGTTATTATAAAAAAAGAAGATGACAAACTTATTATCACTGTTATATCTGTAAGACATAGAAAAAATGTTTATTAAATTATAATTTGTAAAAGGTGAAAAGGAATTAAGTGTTGAAAGGTGTATTCCCAGCGCAGACGTTAGGAACGAGATTAGAATATAAAACTTTCGGTTTTGTGCTTTTAGCCTTTAGCGTTTGCTTTAGCAAACTTATTTGATACAATTCTCCAAAAAAAGAAGGTTGATGAAAAGATTTATAGAATTTTTTATAAAAAATGCGGTTTTTACTCATGTATTGTTTTTGATAGTTATTATTACAGCGATAATTGCTTATAAAAACGTAGCAAAAGAGCTTTTTCCTCCTTCAACGCTTGATAAGATTTTAATCCAGGGCGCATATCCGGGAGCTAGCCCCGAAACGCTTGATAAAATGGCTGTTATTCAAATTGAAGACGAATTAAAATCATTCCAAGAGGTTTCGTCGATAGAGAGCGTTATAAGAAACGGAAGTTTTAGCATAACGGTAAATTTAAAACCCTCATCGAACAAATTAGAACTATTAAGCGAATTTAAGACGATAATTTCCGATTTGAAAAAAGATTTACCAAGCGATATGAACGAACCGAGTGTTAGTATCGTCAAAAAAGCGTTTCCTTTGATGTTTATTTCGGTTGCGAGTGACGTTTTGAATAAAGACGAGCTTTTAAAACATGCCGACGAAATAAAAAAAACACTTAGCAAAATTAAAGATTTAACCAAAATCGATATAAGAGGTGATAGCGATAAAAATATATATTTTGAGCTTAACGATAAAAAAATAGAAGCGCTTAATATTGATAAACGGCAGTTAATTAGCACTCTCTCTTCGCTTTCAACTATTTTCCCCATAGGTAAAATAGAAGGAGAAAAACACTATTTTATTTCTATGGAATCAAAAACGGCGGATGATTTTAAAAATATGATAATAACCGTAGGTAATATAAAACTAAGACTAAAAGACATAGCCGAAATTAAAAGAAAATACACCACTCCTACGCAAATAGGCAAATATAACGGAATACCGAATATTACTATTGACGTGAGAAAAGGGGAGGGCGGCGACGCCATAGCGATAAGCAAAAAAATAAGAAGCATTTTAAAAGATTATCATCAAAAACATCCCGAAGTGGTGTTCGGTATTTCGACGGATACGAGTAAATGGGTAAGAAACAGATTTAATACGGTGGTAAGCAATATAATTTTCGGGCTTATTTTGGTGTTTTTTGTGATGTGGATATTTTTGAATTACAGAATATCGCTTATCGTGACTCTCGGAATTCCGACATCTTTTGCAATTGCTATGATTGCGCTTGAATGGTATCATTTTTCACTTAATCTTCTTTCTATGCTAGGAGCGCTTATAGCGCTTGGTATGATAGTGGATGAAGCGATTGTAGTGGGTGAGAATATTTATCGGCATATGCAAATGGGTAAAAGTAAAACAAAAGCCGCAATTGACGGCACAAGTGAAGTTTTTTGGCCTGTAGTGGCGGCGGCGATGACGACTGTTTTGGCGTTTTTGCCTATGCTTTTGATAAAAGGGGAAATCGGCGTTTTCATTAAAATATTACCTATTATGATTACTGTTTTGATAATAAGTTCGCTTTTTGAAGCTTTTGTGTTTTTGCCTTTACATGCCAAAGAAATTTTAAAAATCGAAAAAAGCAAAAAAGATATTTTTTGGCAAAAATTTTCTTTTGTTTATAAAAAAATATTAATGACTTTGTTTAAATATAGATACGTGGCGTTGTTTTTCTTTTTGATTGTAGTTCCGGTTTTGATAGGGATAGGTATGAAACATTCGAAATTTCAGCTTTTTCCTGATTTTGACGCAAGTCAAATATACGTAAACGGTAAATTCGAAAGTAATTATACGATAACCCAAACAGCGGAGTCGATTAGAAAAATAGAAAAAGATTTGAAAAAATATATAGGAAGCGACGTAGAGGGTTTTACGACGGTTGTAGGTATGCAGATGAATAATAAAGGCGAAGCGAATGTGGGGGAGAATTATTTTCATATATTCGTAGATTTGAACGATAAAAAACCTACCGATTTTTACAATAAATATATCGCACCTATATTTCAACCTATAAAAGTGGAAGATCAAATAAGAACGCATAAAGCGTCAAAACTTGCAATGGAGTTTAAAAAGGATTTTTCTCATATAAAAATACCGGGTATGACGGAGCTTAACGTAATAGTCCCGCAAGCGGGAGTCGTAAAAAGCGATATTGTCGTTAGTATCGGAGGAAAATCTCAAGAAAAAATAATAAAAGCAATCAAACGTTTAGAAACAAAGATGAAAAAAATCAAAGGCGTTTATAATATTTACGACGATGCAGAGATGGGAGCGGATGAGCTTAAGTTTAAAATCAATTCTTACGGTCAAAAACTCGGCTTCACTCAAGTCGGACTTTTTAACGAATTAAGAGGATTTTTTGCCGAAGCCGAGTTTGACAAAACTTTCGATAAAGACGGGATTGTGCGTATAATATTAAAAGATAGAAATAAAGATGCCCTAAGCACTCTTAAGAATTTCAGGGTAACGGTGCCGGGAAGCGACAGGTATGTCGAACTTAACAAAATATGTCATTTCATAATAAAAAAAGCTTTTAAAAAAATCCACAAATATGACGGAACGGCGGCTAAGAGCGTATATGGAGCGCTTAACAAAAAAATAATTACCACCGCCGATTTTTATCAAAAAGTAAATCCTTTATTGGAAGAATTTAAAAAAGAAGGATTAAGCGTTATAATAGGAGGAGCGGCAAAAACAAGCAAGGCTTTTATAAACGACTTAAAAGAAGCGTTGGTTATAGCGATTTTGCTTATCTTCTTAATATTGGTGCTTATGTTTAATTCCGCCGTTTTGCCGTTTGTAATTATTTCGGTAATTCCTTTATCGTTTCTTGGAGTGATAATCGGTAATATGATTATGGATATGAATATGACGATGCTCGGTATGATAGGAGTCGTAGGACTTGCGGGAGTTGTAGTAAATGACGGAATAGTTATGA
>CAYSKX010000048.1:0-5994 GCA_964431845.1 uncultured Nautiliales bacterium
AAGACCCCTTGGGAATGTAATATATTTTATGCCGCCGTATGTAATTCAAAAAGATGAAATTGATAAAATGATTGATGTGGCGTATGAGGGGATAAAGAAAATTTAGAATTGAGAAAGCGGGGTCCCCGAAAAATCGTTAGATTTTTTGGAGTGCAGAGGTAGAATAGAGAATTATTCAGTGTAAATTTTTATTTGTGTAATGATATAATATGAAAATTTTTAAAGGGCAAAAATGGATTTAGAAAAAGTGTTTGATAAAAAAATAGTGGAATGGACAGATAAGTATGGAAATATTAAGCAAAAAATTATTTATGAACCCAAATATAAAGATAAAAATAAAAAGTATATTTTTGCTCCTCTTGTAAATAAATATTTAGAAGCAAAACCAGAAGAAATAGTCAGACAAGAATTTATTTGTAAGCTTATAAATGAATACGGATATTCTCTTGATCAAATGGCACAGGAAGTTAAACTTACAACTTCTCAAAGAGGAACGGGAAAAGCAAGTGCGGATTTGGTTGTATGGAAAACACCGGAGGAAAAAAGATTAAAAAAAACCGCTTTTTTGGTTTGTGAATTTAAAGCTCCTTATTTAAATTTAAAAGTTGAAGATTGTTATCAGGGGTATAATTATGCTACTTGGAGCAGGGCAAAACTTTTTGCTATATCAAATTCAAATCAGCTTCAAGTGTATAAAACCGTAGAAGACGAATTGCCTCTTAAGCTTCAGCCGGTAAATGATATACCGCATGCAAACGATATAATAGATGAAAAGAAATTAAACGAAGCTTTATCGAAAACAAAAGAATTTACAGGTGATGAATTTGCCACACTTTTACATAAATGTCATAATATAATCAGAAACAACGATAAACTATCTCCAGAAGCCGCTTTTGATGAGATAAGTAAAATTTTATTTATTAAAATAATGTATGAAAGAAAACCAAAAGGCGAAGCCATATTTTCACTTAAACAATTCCAAAAACAAAAAGAAGCTTGGAATTTAATAAAAGGAGCAAGTGAAAGTGAAGATTCATATATGCAAAGACTTTTTGAAGATGTAAAAAAAGAGTTTAAAGAAGATAGAATTTTTGATGAACATGAAAAAATAAGATTAAGAGAAAAAAGTTTTGAACAAATTGTAAAAGAACTTGAAATTTATAATTTAACTTCAACCAGTGCCGATGTTAAAGGTATAGCATTTGAAAAATTTCTCGGTAAAACATTCAGAGGGGAGCTTGGGCAATTTTTTACTCCGAGAGTTATAGTCGATTTTATAGTTGAATTGCTTGAACCGAAAGAAAATGAGCTTATTTGTGATCCATGTAGTGGCAGTGGAGGATTTTTAATCAAATCGTTTGAGCTTATTAGAAAAAAAATCGATGATGAATTTATAAATATAAAAAAACAAAAACAGATTAAAATTTTTGGTAAAAATTTGGAAAATATTGATAATGAAAAATTAAAAGAGGAATATGAAAAGTTTTTAGAAAAAATAAACAAAGAGTATGAAAAGAGAATCAAAAATTTATCCCACAATTCAATTTATGGAACTGATGCAAATCCGAGAATGGCAAGAGTTGCAAAAATGAATATGATTATGCATGGAGACGGTCACAACGGAATTCATCATCACGACGGACTTTTAAATGTAAATGGGATTTTTAGAAACAGGTTTGATGTGATTGTTACAAATCCTCCTTTTGGGACTACTCTTGATAAAAAATATCCTACAGTTGAAGAAGATGACAGATATACAAATGAAGAGATGATAAAAAACTATGTTCAAAAATACGGAGAAGTTTATTTAGAGGAGTTAAAACAAGTTACACAACATATCGGAGAGCCTATAAGAAGTCTTTTTGAAGTTGGCAAATTTAGCGGGGCAAGTGAAGTTTTGTTTATAGAAAGATGTATTGATTTGCTTAAACCCGGTGGCAGAATGGGAATAGTTTTACCCGAAGGTGTGCTAAATAGCTCCAATTTACAAAATGCAAGAGAGTTTTTTGAAAGCAAAGCAAAAATACTTTTAATTGTTTCATTACCGCAAGAAGTGTTTTTAAGCAGTGGAGCTAGTGTAAAGACAAGTTTGGTGTTTTTTAAAAAATTTACTGATGAAGAAAAAAAAGAGTATGAAAAAATAAAAATTGAAGCTACAAAAAAAGTGGATGAAAAATATAAAGATAAAATTGAAGATATTGAAAATAAATTAAAATTAAGAGGAAAAGAAGCTTTAAGTAAAGAAGTAAAAAAAGAATTAAGAAAAAAATTAAAAGAGATAAATTTACAAAAAGAAAAAGAAATAAAAGAAATTATAAAAGAAAAATTTGATTATGAAATCCCTATTGCAAACATACAAAAAGCGGGTATTAACTCAACCGGACAAAAATGTGAAAACGAATTACCGGAACTTTTAGAGATGTTTAGAAAATATAGAAAGGAAAAAGAATTATGGAAAAGCAATTAATTAACAGCTTAACAAATTCTTTTGAAGAAGCTTCGTATAAAACCGATGAAGGGATAGAATTTTGGTATGCAAGGGATTTGCAACATTTGCTCGGATATACTAAGTGGGACAATTTTAAAAATGTTATCAACAAAGCGAAAACTGCTTGTGAAATGTCTGGACATGATATTTCAGACCATTTTGCCGACGTCGGGAAAATGGTAGTAATAGGTTCGGGAGCGAAAAAAGAAATAGATGATATTATGCTAACAAGATATGCTTGTTATCTTATAGCTCAAAACGGAGATAGTAAAAAAGAACAAATTGCATTTGCTCAAACTTATTTTGCAATCCAAACAAGAAAAGCCGAAATAATTGAACAAAGAATATTGGAAACCGAAAGAGTTCAAGCAAGAGCAAAATTAACTCAAACAGAAAAAGAACTATCAAAAGTAATATATGAACAAACTAACAGTGATAAAAATTTCGGCATTATTAGAAGCAAGGGTGATAAAGCACTATTTAATCGGACAACAGCTCAAATGAAAGCAAAATGGAATGTGCCGGAAAATAAACCGTTAGCCGATTTTATGCCTACACTTTTATTAAAAGCCAAAGACTTTGCAACGGAAATTACAATATATAATGCAAAACAACATAAAATGAATACCGAAACCCAAATATCAAACGAACATATCAAAAACAATAAAGCCGTTAGAAATACGCTAATAAGCAGAGGAATAAAACCCGAAGATGTAAAGCCGGAAGAAGATATAAAAAAGGTTGAGCGAAGACTAAAAAACGAAACTAAAAAAATAGATAAAAACAGCTTAAAAAGTGAGAACAATGAGTGATATATTAAAATTTATTAGATATAAAGATTTAATAAACTGGAGTGTGTCGCATTTATTGGAAAATCAATTTAATTATAATAAACATTATCCGTTAGTAAGAATAGGAGAATTTTTAAAAAGAGATAAAACTCAAATTTTAATTCAAGATGATGCGGAATATAAAAGAGTAACTATTAAATTACATAACGGAGGAGTGTTTTTAAGAGATAAAAAATTAGGTAAAGATATAGGCACTAAAAAGCAATATTTGATAAAAGAGGGACAATTTTTACTCTCTAAAATAGATGCAAGAAACGGAGCTTTTGGAATAGCTTCTAAAGAGGTGGATGGAGCTATAATTACTGCTGATTTTTTTGCTTATGATATAGATATAAATAAAATTGAACCTTATTTTTTAGTATTACTTACTACGACAAAACAATTTCAAAAATTTGCACAAAGTGCAAGCAGTGGAACTACAGGAAGACAAAGAATAAATGAACAAGAGTTTTTAAACACAAAAATTCCTCTGCCACCGTTACAGAAACAAAAAGAGATAATTGAGCCTATTTTAGAAAATTTAAAAAGGCAAAAACAAACAAAAGAAAATAAAAAATTAGCATTAAAAGAATTTGAAAGGGAAATTTTTGAATATGAGTAGAAAACTATATAAAAGGTTATGTTATGGCTTTATATAATACACAAGTAACATTAAATACTCTAACAACAGATATAAAAAAATCTGATTCAGCAGTAAGAGAAGCAGTTGCAAATGCTATAGATGCAAATTGTAAAAATATATATTTACAAGTTTATGAAGAAAAAGCACAAAATACAACTATAGAAGTTAAGTATTTTTGTTTAGATATTGCAGATGATGGAAATGGAATACCTATACAAGAACAAGAATTTGAAAAAGCTTTATGTCACTATAAAGTATCACCTAAAAAAGAAAAAACTTTCTATGGTAGAAGAGGCAAGGGAAGATACACTTATCTTTTAGCAACAAATTCACCAAATAATGTTTATATTTTTACAAAGCAAAATAATAATATTTATCAAATTAAATTTAAAGCAAACGAAAATGAAAATATTAAAATTTCCAAATCTTTGTATGAAGAAGAAATACAGACACCAATAAAAAAAGATTTTATAACATTAGTTCAATTAAAAGATATTAATTTAGATAAATTTGAATTAGAAGAAAAAAATATAGAAAATATTATAAATGAACTAAAGAATGAAATTATATCTTTTTTTGCAGATAGAATTGCTTCAAATAGTGTAAAAATATATATTAATGATGAAATATTGAAAATTGATGATTATGTAGAAAAAAAGATTTTAAGTCAAAAATTTGAAGTTGGACATGAAGATGAAAAAATAGCTTTTGATGTGGATTTTTATATTTGGAATAAAAAAATTAATCTAAAAGCTGATAGACAAAAACATATCTTATTTATTGATAGCAATAAAAGATTAAAAGGAATTTTGCCATCAGGAAAACATATGTTTTCTATTGCTAATAAGAAGCAAAATCATACAATTATAGTAAAATCAAAGTATTTTGATGAAATTGATTTTTTTAATAATGATGAGTATGAAAACTTATGGACAAATAAAATAATAGATAAGCTAAGAAAAGATATTACATTTAAATTAGAGTATATATTATTTGATATTTATAAAAAACATCTTGATGAAGTTGCAGATGAATATATAGATTTTTTGCATATTGAAAAAGATAATATAACAACACAAGTGTATCATTCTATAATGTATCCTTTTATTGAAAAATTTGGAGCTAAAAAAATTCATAATAATTTGAAAAAAGTTATTGCAAAACTTATTGATGTATTAATTAAAGAAAATCCAGATAGCTATATTGCTAACTTACAGACAATTTTAGATTTAAATTTAAAAGAAAATCAACAGCTTTTATATATAGAAAAAAATTATGGAATAATCAAAGCAATATCTCAAAAAGAAAAGTATATTTCAAGAATAGATTTTTTAAATAAATTAGATGAAATGGTCAATGGAGGAAATAGAAAAAAATATAAAGAAAGAAGCCAACTTCATTTAGTTGTAGATAAAAATTTGTGGATATTTGGTGAAGAATTTGAAAATATTAGTTATAGCGATATTATAAGTGATCAATCTTTAAAAACAATATTAGAAAATGAAAAATTTTTTAAATTCGACTCAGAAGAACTTGTAAAATTATCAAAAGAATATAATCTTAAAAAAATTCCTGATATTTTTATACCTATAGAAAAAAATAATATAATTTATATTATAGAGTTAAAAAAACCTGGTGCAAAAATAAATAATAAAATTATAAATGAAATAAGAGTTAAATATACAAATACTTTAAAAGAAATAAATAAAAAAATGCCCAACTCAAAATATAAAAAAATTTATGCACTTGCTGTATCAGATATAAAAACGGAAGATGTTTATTCTATCGGTGATTTAGAAAGAGAAAATTTAAAAATAGAGCCGCGTTGTTGGAAAGAGATCATAGACGATACTAAAAAAAGATATGAGAATATTATTATAGATTTAGATACTACTATAAAATCAAGCAAATGGAAAAATTTAGATGAATTTATTGACGAGTTTATTAAACAAGGCAACAAATGATTAATACAAAAGAAGCTATTAAAAATTCGCTTTTAAATCCGATAAGACATTTCAAAATGCGTTATCTGC